>CAYYHO010000205.1:0-3840 GCA_964471725.1 uncultured Methyloversatilis sp.
GAGGGCTGAGGCGGATGACCTCCTCGCGTTCTATGACTTCCTGCGCCTCTTTCAACGCCGCCTGCACCAGAAACTGATTGACCGTCGCGCCGGTCAGCTCGGCGGCACGGCAAAGCGTCTCGTACACCTCATGCGGAACCCGAGCGCCGATGCGGTCTTGCTTGGCAACTGCGGTACCCATATCAACCTCCAACAATCATTCGAGCTTTCAGTGTATCACTGTCGCCATTTTGACGCCACAATGACAAATCGGCAAAGAATAGCTTGGCTTCCTGATCGAACAGCGCGTTCATGGGGGTGTCGTCATTCACCTCACGGAGCCCACGATGAACGCCAAGCCAACCGCCCTCGACGCCTACCTCGCCCGCACTGCCGCCATCCACTCCAATCTGCGCGGCGGCGCCCGCACCAAAGTCATTGAGGGACATCGCTGCCACCGATGAACAGATCATGGCCGACTTCCGCCACTGGCTCACGCATTTCCGCAAGGCCATCGGCATCCAGGCGTCGGCGCTTCTGTCAGGGTTCGAGGCGGCGAATTTTGTAACCCCGGCGTAACCCTGGCTAGAAAGAAAACGGCCCTCCGAGTGGAGAGCCGCTTGAATAGTGGTGGTGATGGGTGGACTTGAACCACCGACCCCCGGATTATGAATCCGATGCTCTAACCGACTGAGCTACATCACCACGTGAAGGGGCGTGATTATCCCGGCGTTGCGGCGGGCTTGTCAAGGAGCAGCGGCGCGGGTGATGCCCCGGTTCGGCCGCGCTGCCATAATATCCGCTCTACCCCAGCCCCCGGACCCAGCGCATGGAACTGCTCTTCCTCCTGAAAAAAGCCCTGGCGGCGATCCTGCTGCCGCCCTTGCTGACGCTGCTGCTGATCGGCGCCGGGCTGCTGCTGCTGCGCCGGCAGCGACGGACTGGGCTGGCGCTGGCCTGGGGCGGGCTGCTGCTGGCGCTGCTGTTGTCGACGCCGGCGGGGGTCCGGTTGATTGCCCTGCCGCTGGAGAACCTGCCGGCGCTGCAGGCGCAAGACCTGGAGCGCGGCCAGGCCATCGTGATCCTCGGCGGCGGTCAGCGCGGCCAGCTGGCCGAATTCGCGGGAGCGGCGCCGAACCCCGTGACCCTGGAACGCTTGCGCTACGGGGCGCGGCTGGCACGCCAGAGCGGGCTGCCGGTGCTGGTGAGTGGCGGGATCGGGTTCGGCTACGCTACCCCCGAGGCGGCGGTGATGGCGGCGAGCCTGAACACCGACTTTGCCGTCGAGGCGCGCTGGCTCGAGGAGCGTTCGCGCGATACCCGCGAGAACGCGCGCTACTCGGCCGCCATCCTGAAGGAGGCCGGCATGGCCCGCGTCGTTCTGGTCACCCATGCGGCACACATGCGGCGCGCGCAGAACGAGTTCGCGGCGCAGGGCGTCGAGGTGATCGCGGCGCCGACGGCCGCCTTGCTGGACGGCCCCGATTATGACTGGCCCAAAGATCTGCTACCGGGCCCGCGGGCGGCCTATGCCGGCTGGTATGCCCTGCACGAATGGCTCGGCCTGGCGGCGCAGTACCTGCGCATGCAACTGGGGCGTTTGTTGAAGTAGCTGCTTGCGGCTGCGGCTGCGGAAGGCGGCTTCAGCGGTTGGTGGCGGAGTCGGGAAGCCCGCGCGGCTTGCGGCCGGCGCGCACGGCCAGCGCATCGTACAGGGGGCGCGGCAGGATGCGCAGCAGGCGCGCGACGAGGGCCATTTGCCAGGGCATCACGGCGAAGCGGGCGCCGCGCTCGATGGCCGCCGCCATGCTGCGCGCGGCCTGCTCGACCGGCATCAGGAAGGGCATCGGATATGGATTCTGCGCAGTCATCGGCGTGGCGATGTAGCCCGGCGCCAGCGTGACGACCTGGACGCCGCTGCCGCGCAGTTCGACCCGCAGGCTTTCGAGATAGGCGATGGCGGCTGCCTTCGAGGCCGAGTAAGCGCCGGCACCCGGCAGGCCGCGGATGCCGGCGACCGAGGCGATGCCGACGAGGCGGCCGCCGCCGGCACGGCGCAGCGGGACGACGAAGGGCTGGAAGCAATGCACCATGCCCATCACGTTGGTGTCGAAGACGCGGCGGAAGGCGGGCAGGTCGTCGGCCTCTTCGGTCAGCGTGCCGACCGAGATGCCGGCATTGGCGATGACGATGTCGGGGACGCCGGCACGGGCGATGAAGTCGGCCGCCGCGGCCGCCAGCGCCGCCGCATCGCCGACATCGAGTGGATACAGATGGCAGGGGGTTGCCAGCTCTGCCGCCAGGGACTCCAGGCTGTCCTGGCGCCGTGCGGCCAGTCCGAGCGTCGCGCCGCGGGCGGCATAGTGGCGCGCCAGCGCGGCGCCGATGCCGGAGGAGGCGCCGGTGATGAAGACCCGCAGCGCGCCCTGCGGCCCTGCCTGTGCGGCGCTCACTTCCTGGGTTCGGCGCGCACCTTGGCGATCAGGCCGTCGGAAATCTGCAGCATTTCCTGGAAGGTCTTGATGTTGATCGGCTTGTACTTGCCGCCGACGATCAAGACCGGCACGCCATCGACGCCGTAGCCGCGGGTCATGTCGGCGGCGCGCTTGACGGCGGTTTCTACCGCGAAGGACTTGTAGGTGTCGGCGAACTTCTGCCGATCGACACCCTGCCTTGCAACCCACTCGAAAAGGACCTTCTCGTCGTTCAGGTTGGTGCGTTCGCGCAGCACGGCATGGAAGACCGCGTCGTTCAGCCTGTCGAGCAGGCCCATGGCTTCCAGCGTGTAGTAGATGCGCGCGCCGGGAACCGAGCGGTCGTTGAAGATCACCGGCACCTTGCGGAAGCTGACGTCGGCGGGCAGGGCCTTGACCCAGGGCTTGAGGATGGGTTCGAAGTCGCCGCAATGCGGGCAGCCGTAGGAAAAGAACTCGACCACCTCGATCTTGCCGTTCTTCTCGGTCGGTTGCGGCGCCGGCAAGCGGGCGTACTGCTTGCCTTCGACGGGGTTGGCGGCCAGTGCCGGAGTGGCGGCGAGCAGGCTCAGGGTCACTGCAGCCAGCAGGGCGTTAAGAAGTTTCATGCTTGTCCTTTCGCGTTCAAACTAATCCTTGACCCGGACCACCGTGGCCGGGATGCCGTTCTGAGACAACTGGCCGCGGGCGCGGTTCATTTCTTCCGCGTTGGCGTAGGGGCCGCTGCGCACGCGGTGCATGACGCCCTTGTCCTGCACCTCGGCTTCCTGGATGTTGGCCTCGAAGCCCAGCATGGCGATGCGCGCCTTGAGGTTTTCGGCATCGGCGGCCTTCTGGAAGGCGCCCATCTGCAGGTACAGCCCCTGGTTTGCCGGCGCGGCGGGCGGCGCCGTCACCACAGGCGCCGGGCCATCCGGGGTGGCAGTCTTCTTGCCCTCGAGGATTTCGTAGAAATCGAACTTGCGCTCCACCGGCCGTTCCACCGGCTTGTCGCCCGGCTTGCCGGGCAGGGCCTGCGGCGCGGCAGCCGCATTGGCGCCGGGGACGTTTTCCTTCTGCTCCGGCTTGGCGACCCGGTCGACGAAGGGCAGCGGCGTCTTGTTCAGATACCAGACCACGCCAAAGGAGATCAGCACGCCGATCACCAGCCCGAAAGCGATGCCGAGCAGCGTGCCGCCGTGTTGCGCGAAACGGGTAGGCATGGTTTTCATCACATGGAGTCGGGGGCGGAAACCCCGAGCAGCCGCAAGCCGTTGCGGATCACCTGGCGCACGGCGACGGCCAGCGCGAGGCGCGCGTGCTTTTGCGCCGCGTCGTCCACCAGCAGCCGTTCGGCGTTGTACCAGGCGTGGAATTCCGCCGCCAGATCGCGCAGCCAGAAGGCCAG
>CAYYHO010000206.1:0-3839 GCA_964471725.1 uncultured Methyloversatilis sp.
TCGCACCGGTGGCCGGCTTCAACGTCGGCATGCACTACGGCAAGAACACCGAGACCAAGGATTCCGCGACCGAATTCTTCATCAACCGCGAAATCTTCAAGAACACCTACGCCTATCTGGACTATGGGCGTCAGAAATGGACTGGGGAAGACAACACCAAGGCCTACGCCCTGGGCGTGATCTACGTGTTCGACCTGCCCGTCCTCAAGTAAGCAGTCATTCGGCGATGAAACCCCGCCGCGCAGCCGCGCGGCGGGGTTTTTTTACGCCTGGCGATCCGCCCGCGCCTTCAGCAGCAGGTCCACCGTATAGATCGCCAGGCCGGCCCAGATGGCGAAAAAGGCCAGCAGCCGCGACAGGTCCATCGCTTCGCCGTAGTAGAAGATGGCGATCAGGAAGGTCAGCGAGGGCGCGATGTATTGCAGGAAACCAAGGGTGGCGAGCGGCAGGCGGCGCGCGCCGACCGCAAACAGCAGCAGGGGAATCGCCGTCACCGCACCGGAGGCAACCAGCAGCGCGTCGATCGTGACCGAGCCGCCAAACTGTCCGGCCTCCCCCAGCCAGATTAGATACAGCAGCGCCAGCGGCGCGGCGCAGGCGGTTTCCAGCAGCAGGCCGCCCATCGCATCGAGCGGCAGCTGCTTGCGCAGCAAACCGTAAAGGCCGAAGGAGCCCGCCAGCACCAGCGACACCCAGGGCAGGCCGCCGCTGCGCCAGCCTTCGAGGACGACCCCCAGCACCGCCAGCGCGACGGCCAGCCACTGGCGCGGGCGCAGCCGCTCGCCGAGCACGACGACCGCCAGCAGCACGCTGACGAGCGGGGTGATGAAGTAGCCGAGGCTGGTTTCGAGGACGCGATCGACATTCACGGCCCAGACGAAGGTCAGCCAGTTGAGGATGATCAGCGCGGCGGCGAGGGCGACGCGCGCCAAAATGCGCCGGTCGTGCGCGGCCGCGAGGGTGGCGCCCAGGCGGCGGCGCACCACCAGCACCCCGCCGAGCAGCAGCAGCGACCAGAGCACGCGGTGGGCGATGATTTCCAGCGCCGGCACGCTGGCCAGCTGCTTGAAGAACACCGGCACCAGCCCCCACAGCATGAAGGCCCCGAGGGCGGCGGCAATGCCCTCGCGCTCGCTGCGCAGCTGCCCGCTCATGGCCGCAGGCCGGCGAAGGCGATGAGCGCGTCGAGATAGTCTTCCCAGCGCGTGAAGCTGTGATCGCCGCCCGGCAGCACGGTCTGGCGGGCGCCGGCATAGCGGCGCACGGCCTGGCGGTGGTCGAGGATTTCATCCCCCTCCTCGGCCAGCAGCCAATAGCGCGCCGGATTGCTCAGACGCCGGACTTCCAGCGCACGCAATTCGGCAATGTGCTGGCGCGTGAACTCGAATGGCTCCCCGCTGTACAGCCAGGTCTGCGGGCCGAGGAAGCGTTCGAGTTCCAGCGCGGCGACCACCACGGGATTGACCAGCACGGCCTTGAGACGGTGCCGTTCGGCCAGGTGGGTGGCGTAGAAGCCGCCGAGCGAGGAGCCGACCAGGGTGGGCGCCGTCCCGCCAGCGCCGACTTTTTGCAGGATCTCCTCGGTCAGAGCGATGGCGGCGGCGGGCGAAGCGGGCAGCTGCGGGCAGATCAAGCGATCGGCCAGGCCGCGCGCGGCCAGGCGCGCGGCGAGGGCCTGGACTTTTCTCGATTGCGGGCCGCTGGTGAAGCCGTGCAGATAGAGGATCATCAATGCGCCGTCCATTCCACCAGCCCGAATTGCCAGGTCAGCAGCACGATAATGCCGAAGACGATGCGATACCAGGCAAAGATGGTGAAGTCGTGGGTCGAGATGTAGCGCAGCAGCCAGCGCACGCACAGGAAGGCCGACACGAAGGCCGACACGAAGCCGACCACCCAGATGCCGATGTCGTCCCAGCTGAGCAGGTGGCGGCCCTTCCAGATTTGGTAGACCGTCGCGGCGCCCAGGGTCGGCACGGCGAGGAAGAAGGAGAATTCGGTCGCCGCCTTGCGCGACAGACCGAAAAACAGGCCGCCGATGATGGTGGCGCCCGAGCGCGAGGTGCCGGGAATCAACGCCACGGCCTGGGCGAAGCCGAGCTTGAGGGCATCGCGCGGACCGATGTCGTCCACTGTCGGGATGGTGATGGTGTGCTTGCGCCGTTCCGCCCAGAGGATGACGAAAGCCCCGAGGATGAGGGCGATGGCGACCGGCACCGGCTGGAACAGGTGGGCCTTGATCGCCGTGCCGAACAGCAGCCCGAGCACGGCGAGCGGCACGAAGGCGATGGCGATGTTGGCGACGAAGCGGCGCGCGAGCGGATCGCCCGGCAAGCCGCGCAAGACGGCGGCGAAACGTTGGCGATATTCCCACACGACCGCGAGGATGGCCCCGGACTGGATGACAATTTCGAACAGCTTGCCGCGTTCGTCGTTAAAATTCAGCAGGTCACCGACCAGGATCAGGTGGCCCGTGCTGGAAATCGGCAGAAACTCCGTTAGGCCTTCGACGATACCGAGGATCAGGGCCTGCAGCAGCGGGTGGATGTCCATGTCACAGCAATAACTTGAGGGCAGCCGAGTTTAGCATGCTGAAAAAAATCGCCGTCGAGCACCTCACCCTGGGCATGCACATCCACGAGTTTTGCGGCTCCTGGATGGATCACCCGTTCTGGCGCACCAAATTCGTGCTCGAGGATCCTGAGGATCTGAAGCAGATCAAGGCCTGCGGCATCCAGGAAGTCTGGATCGACGTCAAGAAGGGTTGCGACGTCGCTGGCGCAAGCAAGCGGGAAGCCGAGGCGGCCGTCGAAGCCACCCTGCAGGAGATTGCGCCCCCGGATATGGCGCCCCAGGCCGTCGTATCTGCCGCTACGAAAAAGCCCCGGGTACCGATCGTCGAAGAAGTGCAGCGCGCCGCCAAGCTCTGTGCCACCTCGAAGGAAGCCGTGGTATCGATGTTCCAGGAAGCCCGCATGGGCAAGGCGGTCGATGCGGCGGCGGCCGGCGAACTGGTCGAGGAAATCGCCAGCTCGGTGATGCGCAATCCGGGGGCCCTGATCAGCCTGGCACGCCTGAAGACTGCCGACGATTACACCTACATGCACTCGGTGGCCGTCTGCGCCCTGATGGTGGCGCTGGCCCGCCAGCTCGAGCTTGACGAGACCACTACGCGCACGGCTGGCATGGCCGGCCTGCTGCACGACCTCGGCAAGGCGCTGATGCCCCTGGAGGTCTTGAACAAGCCGGGCAAGCTTACCGATGCCGAATTCCGCATCATCAAGAGCCACCCCTCGGAAGGCCACCGCCTGCTGGTCGAGGCCGGCACGGTCGGCGAAATCCCGCTCGACGTCGTCCTCCACCACCACGAAAAGGTCGATGGCAGCGGCTACCCGAAGGGGCTCAAAGGCAGCCAGATCAGCCTCTACGCCAAGATGGGCGCGGTGTGCGACGTCTATGACGCGATCACCTCGAACCGCCCCTACAAGGCTGGCTGGGACCCGGCCGAGTCGATCCGCAAGATGGCCGAGTGGTCGAAGGGCCACTTCGACGAACGCGTCTTCCACGCCTTCGTCAAGAGCATCGGCATCTATCCCACCGGCTCGCTGGTGCGCCTCTCCTCCGACCGCCTCGCGGTGGTTGTCGAGCAGGCGCCCGAGTCCCTGCTGACGCCGACGGTGAAGGCGTTCTACTCGACCGCGAAGCGGGCCTACCTGACGCCCGAAATCATCGACCTGTCCCTGCCGAACGCGAAGGAAAAGATCGTCAGCCGCGAAGAAGCCGCCAAATGGGGCCTCAAGGACATCGACCGGCTGTGGGCGGGGTAGACGCCCGCCCCG
>CAYYHO010000207.1:0-3838 GCA_964471725.1 uncultured Methyloversatilis sp.
ATGCGGCGCGATTCGTGGCGTTCCGAGCCGACGATGTGCAGGCCGCCGGCGGCGACCACCTGGTCGTGACGCTGCTGCCAGTCGGCCTTGAGCGCGGCGATGCGGCGTTCCTTCTCGTCGGCCGGCAGTTGCGCGTCGTTCATGAGGGCATTGACCTGCTTGTCGATGTTGCCGCCGAGCACGATGTCGGTGCCGCGGCCGGCCATGTTGGTAGCGATGGTGATCATGCCGGCCTGGCCGGCCTGCACGACGATCTCGGCCTCCTGGGCATGCTGCTTGGCGTTGAGTACCTGGTGAGTCAGCTTCTCGCGCTGCAGCAGGTCCGAGAGCAGCTCGGAGTTCTCGATCGAGGTGGTGCCGACCAGCACCGGCTGGCCGCGCTCGCGGCAGTCGCGGATGTCGGCGATCATGGCGGCGAACTTTTCCGGCGCGGTGCGGAAGATCTGGTCGTTGTTGTCCTTGCGGATCATCGGCTTGTTGGTAGGGATGACCACCGTCTCGAGGCCGTAGATCTGCTGGAACTCGTACGCTTCGGTATCCGCCGTGCCGGTCATGCCCGACAGCTTGTTGTACATGCGGAAATAGTTCTGGAAGGTGATCGAGGCCAGCGTCTGGTTCTCGGACTGGATCGGCACGCCTTCCTTCGCCTCGACGGCCTGGTGCAGGCCGTCCGACCAGCGCCGGCCCGACATCAGGCGGCCGGTGAACTCGTCGACGATCACCACCTCGCCGCCGCCGTCTCCCTTTTGCACGACATACTGCTGGTCGCGGTGGAACAGGTTGTGCGCCCGCAGGGCGGCGTAGAGGTGGTGCATCAGCAGGATGTTGCCGGGATCGTAAAGACTGCCGCCTTCCGGCAGCAGACCGATGCGGGAGAGGATCTCCTCGGCCTTTTCGTGGCCTTCCTCGGTAAGCAGCACGGAGTGCGCCTTCAGGTCGACGATGAAGTCGCCAGTGTCGCGCTCTTCCGGGCTCTGCGCGGCGACGCCCTTCTCGAGCAACGGCGGCACCGCATTCATCTTGACGTAGAGCTCGGTGCGCTGCTCGGCCTGGCCGGAAATGATCAGCGGCGTGCGCGCCTCGTCGATGAGGATCGAATCGACCTCGTCGACAATCGCGTAGTTGAGGCGGCGCTGCACGCGCTCGCCGGCGGCGTAAACCATGTTGTCGCGCAGGTAGTCGAAGCCGAATTCGCCGTTGGTGCCGTAGGTGATATCCGCCGCATAGGCCGCCTGCTTGGCGGCATGATCCATCTGCGCCAGGTTGCAGCCGACCTCGAGACCGAGGAAGCGGTAAACCCGCCCCATCCACTCGGCGTCGCGGCTTGCCAGGTATTCGTTCACCGTCACCACATGCACGCCCTTGCCGGACAGCGCATTCAGGTAGGCCGGCAGGGTGGACATCAGCGTCTTGCCCTCGCCGGTGCGCATTTCCGCGATCTTGTTGTTGTGCAGCACCATGCCGCCGATCAGCTGCACGTCGAAATGGCGCATGCCGAGCACCCGGCGCGCCGCTTCGCGCACCACGGCGAAGGCTTCCGGCAACAGCTTGTCGAGGCTTTCCCCCTGTTCCACGCGCGTCTTGAAGGCGGCGGTCATGCCCGTCAATTCGGCATCGCTCAGGGCCTGCATCTTGCCCTCGAGCGCGTTGATGATCTTCACATTGCCCGAATACTGGCGCAGCAGACGATCGTTGCGGCTGCCGAAAATCTTTTTCAGAAAGCTGGTTATCATGTAATTGCAATCGGAAACCGGCTTCGCAACCGACCAATGCCCGTGTCAGCGGGCGTTGTGCCGATACCGAAACCGGAAGTCATGGGAAGGTCGCGTGTAAGCAATGCCGGACGGTGCAGATATGCACCAAAGCCTGCGATCTTATCACGCAGGCAACCCCAGGAAGGCGCCGCCTAGTTCCGCCGCGCCAGCGCCCCGGTTCCCTGGTTGAGGAAACGCATGGGGTTCTGCGCCACACCGCCGATCCGCACTTCGAAATGCAGGTGCGGCCCGGTCGAACGCCCGGTGGAACCGACGGCAGCGATCGACTGGCCGCGCTTGACGAATTCGCCCGGCTTGACGAACAGCTTGGAAGCATGGGCATACCGCGTGATCAGGTTGTTGCCGTGATCGATGTCGACCATGTAGCCGTATTGCGGATGTCGCTCGGCGACCTGGACGATGCCGGCCGCGGCGGCCAGGATCGGCGTGCCGGGTTCGGCGAAGAAGTCGATGCCTTCATGCATGGCCGTCTGGTTGGTGAATGGATCGGGGCGCCAGCCGAAATTCGAGGTCGGACTGGCCGCCGTCACGGGCAGCGCCGTCGGCAACAGGTTCTTGCGCACACGCTCTTCGAAGAGGCGCGTTTCCAGCATCGCCAGCGTGTCGCTGCGCACTTCCACCTGCCGGGACATCTCGTCCAGCGCGCGTTGCAGACTTTCCTGGGTCAGGTTGTCGGGCCGCAGCAGCGGGCCCCCGCGTCCATCGTTACCTGGCTTGGCCGGCTGTGCCGCCTTGTTCTCGGCCGGCTTGACGCCGGCCAGGCCGGCAATGCGTTCGCCCAGGGAGTCGAGCTGCATCAGCTGGCCCTGCATCTGGCCCATGCGGGTCGCCATGTTGGCGAGGTTTTCCCGAACCAGTTCCTGGGTCTTGCCCGCCTCTTCGAGGCTGATGCTGCGCAGCATGGCCTGCAGGGCCGGCATGCGGATCTCGGCAGCGTAGCGCACGGTCAGGTAGGACAACAATGAGGACAAGACCAGGACAGCCACGACCAGCACACTGGCGATCAGCGTCAGGCGACCGCTGGTGAGCGTAATGCTGCGGGCGGTTGCCATCCGGTTGGAGACCAGAATAATATGCACGTGCTTTCTCCCTTTCTACTGCACCGGCATGCCGATATGGTATCGACCCCAAAAACACGCAATACCATCAGCGCATTCCCGAACAGCCGTGGCACCTTGAAGGACCATCTCGCCGCCGCCGACGCTTTCGCCCGCCTGTCCGAGCAAGCCTATCGTCTGCAGCGACTGCAAACCATGCTCGATGCCGCATTGCCAAACCACCTTTCGGCAGCTGCGCGCATCGCCAATCTCAAGCGGGGCAAAGTCGTTATCCACGCCGACAGCGGCGCGGTTGCGGTCAAGCTGAGGCAGTTGGGGCCGCGACTTGCCGAAGGTTTTATTCAACAGGGGCAGGAGGTTACCGGAATCGAGGTGCGGGTGCAAGCCCGCCTGCGCCCTTCTCCCCTGACGCGAGGCAAACCTGCAAAAACCATAGGCGAGCGGCCGAAGCAGGCACTTACATCACTGGCTGCCGGGCTGGCCGACGACTCTCCGGTCAAGCAGGCGCTGGAAAAGCTGCTGAGAAACGCCTGACTAGATCATCACGATCAAGCGCTCGAAGGCGAGCAGCGCAAACAGCGCCAGGGCAAGGATCAGCGCGTACTTGGCGATGCGCCAGGACAGGCTGAGGTAGCGACGGTCCCGCGTAAACAGATAGGCAAGGATGCCGGCGCCGATCGCGATCACCGCCAGTATCCCGATGATGCGCAGCAGCAACATCAGGTGAATTGCAACTCGGGGTAGAGATTGGCCACCCGGGCAGGGGTTTTCCCGGGAAGATTGAAGCTCACCCACTCCCAGGCATCGACATCGGCCAGCAGGGCGCGCAACAGTCGGTTGTTCAGCGCGTGGCCGGACTTGTGGGCGCTGAACGCAGCCAGCAGCGGCGCCCCGGCCAGGTAAAGATCGCCGATGGCGTCCAGCACCTTGTGGCGCACGAATTCCGCCGGCAGGCGCAAGCCGCCGTCGTTCAGCACACGGTACTCGTCCATCACGATGGCGTTG
>CAYYHO010000208.1:0-3836 GCA_964471725.1 uncultured Methyloversatilis sp.
TGGCGGATGTGCAGCTTGGCCGTTTCGTCGTCGGTCAGGTCGAGCGTCGGATAGCCGTTCTTCCGCAGCTGCTCGACCAGTCTGGTCGCCTCGCCGCGGCTGGCGACCTGGATGCCGACGAAGACATGGGCTGCGCCCACGTCATGGTAGCGATAGTTGAATTCCGTGATGTTGCGGCCGCCGACGAGGGCGACGAACTGCTTGTAGCTGCCGGGCCGCTCGGGCAGGGTGACGGCGAACACCGCCTCGCGCCGCTCACCGACCTCGGCGCGCTCGGCGACGAAGCGCAGCCGGTCGAAATTCATGTTGGCGCCGGAGGCCACCGCCACCAGCGTCTTGTCCTTGATCTTGCGGCGCCGCACGTATTCCTTGGCGCCGGCGATCGCCAGCGCGCCGGCCGGTTCGAGAATCGAGCGGGTATCCTCGAAGACGTCCTTGATCGCGGCGCAGATCGTGTCGGTATCGACCAGCACCATTTCATCGACATGCGCGCGGCAAAGGCGGAAGGTTTCCTCGCCGACCTGGCGCACCGCGGCGCCGTCGGCGAACAGGCCGACGCTGTCGAGGCGCACGCGGCGTCCCGCCTTGAGCGAACGATCCATCGCGTCGGCATCGGCCGCCTCGACGCCGATGATCCTGGTTGCCGGCCGCAGCCGCTTGATGTAGGCCGCCACGCCGGCAATCAAACCGCCGCCGCCGACGCAGCAGAACACCGCATCGATCGGGTCGGGATGCTGGCGCAGGATTTCCATGCCGATGGTGCCCTGGCCGGCGATCACGTCAGGGTCGTCAAAGGGGTGGACGAAGGTCAGCCGCTGCTTTTTTTCCAGTTCGCGCGCATGGGCATGGGCGGCATCGTAGCTGTCGCCGGTCAGCACCACTTCGGCGCCGCGCTTGACGACGGCGTCGATCTTGATCTGCGGTGTGGTGGTGGGCATCACGATGACCGCGCGGATGCCGAGCTTCTGCGCCGCCAGCGCCACGCCCTGGGCATGGTTGCCGGCCGAGGCGCAGATCACGCCGCGCCGCCGTTGCGCCGCGGAGAGGTGCACGATCTTGTTGTAGGCGCCGCGCAGCTTGAAGCTGAACACCGGCTGCATGTCCTCGCGCTTGAGCAGAATGCGGTTGCGGCTGCGCACGGAGAGATTGGGCGCCAACTCGAGCGGCGTTTCGAGCGCCACATCGTAGACGCGGGCGTTGAGGATCTTTTCGAGGTAATCCATGGCGGAGCGGGCGCGCGCAAAGCGGCAAAGCTTACCACGCGGGTTACCATGCGTCATGGATCTGATCGCGTCTGCCGAAGCCGGCCTGCTGGGCCTTCTGCTGTCGAGTTTCCTCGCCGCCACCGTGCTGCCCGGCGGTTCCGAGGCGGTGCTCGTCGCGCTGCTGCTGGCCCACCCCGACCAGGCGGGCGTTGCGCTGGCGCTGGCGACGTTCGGCAACACGCTGGGCGGCATGACGACCTACGGCCTGGGGCGGCTGCTGCCGGAAAAAATAGTCGGTGATGGCGGGACGGCGCGCTTTTCGATTCGCCACACCGCGGCGCTCGACCGCTGGGGCCCGGCGGCGCTGCTGCTGTCCTGGGTGCCGCTCGTCGGCGACGCGCTGTGCGTCGCCGCGGGCTGGCTGCGCCTGCCGCTGCTGCCCTGCCTGTTGTGGATGGCCGCCGGCAAGGCGGCGCGCTACGCCGTCATCGTCCTGCTGGCAGTGCGCTTCAATGGGTCTTGAGCGTTACCGGGCGCGGCGCGCAGAAGTCGTTGCGCCCTTCAGTACATGAGGATTTCGAGCACTGCCCAATCCCCGATCCGGCACGCGCAGTAGATTTTTCACGGGCTCTCAGTTCGGTTTCTTCTTCGCCGGCCGATGCAGGGTCATGACGGCGCTCTTGCGCGGCTGGTCGGTGTAGTAGGGTCTTTCGTCGATCTTGAGGCCGGCTTCGGCGGCCAGCTCGGCCTCGCGTTCGGCGATCAGGCCGAACAGATCGCGGATGCTGTGCACCGTGCTTTCCTGGAACGGGTGCGGCATGCCGGGTGGCGGGGTGGCATCCTTGACGATGTTGGCCAGCACCTTGCGCAGCACGCGCAGGATACGTTGCTCTTTCGAGATGTCTTTGTCGCTCAATTGGTTGCTCCGATTTGAAAGCCAGGGCCGGCACCGCCGTCCATGACTGATGGAAGTCGGGTTAGCTTACTGCAAACCCGCAATTCTTCAACTACTCCAATGGCTTGCTTGTCCGGCAATCGCCTGCCCCAACCCTGCTCATGGGCAGGGTTATGGCCATGGCCCGATCGGTTAGAATTTGTTGCCTTGCCGCATTGCCACCCCACCCTGCCCATGACTGCGCGCCTGCGGGAAATACCCTACAACACCACTTCGTTTTCCGACCGCGAGATCGTCATCCGCCTGCTGGGCGAGGAGACCTGGGCAGTGCTCGACGTGTTGCGCGGCCAGCGCGTCACCGGCCGCTCGGCGCGCATGCTCTACGAAGTGCTCGGCGACATCTGGGTGGTGCGGCGCAATCCCTATCTCGAAGACGACCTGCTGGCGAGTCCGAAGCGGCGCGCGGCGCTGATCGGCGCCCTGCAGCACCGGCTGGCGGAAATCGAGCGGCGCCGCGCCGGCAACGAAGCCGTGGCACAGCTGCTGGTCGCCGCCGGCAAGGCGGTGGCCGACTTCGAACAGTGGTTCGCCGACACGCGCGCGCTGCGCAAGAAAGTCATGCAGCGGCTGGCGCGCCACACCCGGCGCGACAACATCTGCTTCGACGGCCTGTCGCGCGTGGCGCATGTCACCGATGCCACCGACTGGCGCGTCGAGTATCCCTTCGTCGTGCTGACGCCGGACAGTGAGCGGGAGATCGCGCCGCTGGTGCGCGGCCTCATCGAACTGGGGCTGACGATCATCCCGCGCGGCGGCGGCACCGGCTATACCGGCGGCGCCGTGCCGCTCACGCCGGATTCCGCCGTCATCAACACCGAAAAGCTCATCGACCTGGGCGCGCCGGCGGAAACCCTGCTGCCCGGGGCCGCGCAGCCCTATACGACGATCTTCACCGGCGCCGGCGTCGTCACGCGGCGCGTCATGGAGCGGGCCGAAGCGGCCGGGCGCGTCTTCGCTTGCGACCCGACCTCGGCGGATTCCTCCTGCATCGGCGGCAATATCGCCATGAACGCCGGCGGCAAAAAGGCGGTGCTGTGGGGTACGGCGCTCGACAACCTGGCCTCGTGGAAGATGGTCACCCCGGCGGGGGAATGGCTCGAAGTGGTGCGCACCCACCACAACCTCGGCAAGATCCACGAGCAGGAAACCGTCACCTTCCAGTTGCGCACCCTGGCCGACGACGGCAGCGTGCTGCGCGAGGAAACGCTCGCCATCCCCGGCGCCAGCTTCCGCAAGGCCGGCCTCGGCAAGGATGTCACCGACAAGTTCCTCGCCGGGCTGCCCGGCGTGCAGAAGGAAGGCACCGACGGCATCATCACCTCGGCGCGCTTCATCCTGCACAAGATGCCGGCGCACACGCGCACCGTGTGCCTGGAGTTCTTCGGCAACCCCAAGGACGCGGTGCCGAGCATCGTCGAGATCAAGGACTACCTGTTCGCTCAGCCCGACGTGAAGCTCGCGGGCCTGGAGCACCTGGACGACCGCTACCTGCGCGCGGTGGGCTACACCACGAAGAGCAAACGCGCGCTGTCGTCGGCCGGCTCGGGCCTGCCGAAGATGGTGCTCATCGGCGACATCGTCGGCGACGACGAGGCCGCCGTGGCCCGCGCCGCCAGCGAGGTGGTGCGCATCGCCAACGCGCGCAGCGGCGAAGGCTTCGTCGCGGTGGGCGCCGA
>CAYYHO010000209.1:0-3827 GCA_964471725.1 uncultured Methyloversatilis sp.
GTTGTTGAACGACAGCGTGTGCGGGCCGACCTCGCGCTGGTTGATCAGGCACTTTTTCGACTCATGCACGAATTCGATCGGGTCCTCGACGGTGAGAATGTGACCGAACTCCTTCTCGTTGATGTAGTCGATCATCGCCGCCAGCGTCGTCGACTTGCCCGAGCCGGTCGGCCCGGTCACCAGCACGATGCCGCGCGGCTGGTTGGCGATGTCCTTGAAGATTTTCGGCGCGTTCAGTTGTTCGAGCGTCAGCACCTTCGAGGGAATGGTGCGCATCACCGCCGCCGCGCCGCGGTTCTGCACGTAGGCATTGACCCGGAAGCGCGCCAGGTTGGGCACCGCGAAGGAAAAGTCGCACTCGAGGTTTTCTTCGTAGAACTTGCGTTGGCCGTCGTTCATGATGTCATAGACCATGCTATGCACATCCTTGTGCTCCATCGGCGGCAGGTTGATGCGGCGGATATCGCCATGCACGCGGATCATCGGCGGCAGCCCGGCAGACAGGTGCAAGTCGGACGCCTTGTTCTTGACGACGAAGGCGAGCAGTTCGGTGATGTCCATGGGCGTCTCCGGGGGATGGCTTGGGTATACTGAACGACAGCTCGAAGCCGTCATATGATAACAATTCCCGCCAACCTGCACGCCGTCAAGTTGCGCATCGACGCCGCCTGCGCCGCGGCGCGCCGCGATCCCGCCACGGTCGCCCTGCTCGCCGTCTCGAAAACCTGGCCGGCGGCCGCCATCCGGACAGCGGCCGCGGCCGGCCAGCGCGCCTTCGGCGAGAACTACGTGCAGGAAGCGCGCGCCAAGCAGGCAGAGCTGGCCGACCTGCCATTGGAATGGCATTTCATCGGCCCCCTGCAAAGCAACAAGACCCGCGCGGTGGCTGAGCATTTCGACTGGGTGCACTCCGTCGAGCGCCTGAAAATCGCCGAACGCCTCGCCGCGCAGCGTCCGGCTCAGCTGCCGCCGCTCGCGGTCTGCATCCAGGTCAATGTCAGCGGCGAGGCGAGCAAGAGCGGCTGCGCGCCCGCGCAGGCCCCTGCGCTGTGCAAGGCGGTCGCCGCTTTGCCGCGGCTGCGCCTGCGCGGCCTGATGGCGATTCCCGAACCGGCGGGCGACGCGACGGAAAACTCGGCGCTGGCGAGACGGCGCTTCGCCTGCCTGCGAGCCCTGCTGGCGGACCTGAACGCGTCCGGGCTAAACCTCGACACGCTTTCGATGGGTATGTCGCACGACCTCGAAGCTGCGATCATGGAGGGCGCGACGATCGTGCGCATCGGCACGGCAGTCTTTGGAGAAAGGATTTCATGACCCCCATCCCCCCAACCCCCTTCCCGGAGAAGGGGGTGACTCGGGTTCGCGGGCAATGCCCGCTCCGGTTCATTGACTGGCTGCCTCCTCGGGGCGGCCCAGCGGAGACAGCATAATGAAAATTACCTTCATCGGCGGCGGCAACATGGCCACTGCCCTGATCGGCGGGCTGAAGAAGCAGGGCTTCTCGGTCGCCGGCATCCAGGTCGTCGAGCCGTTTGCCGAGGCGCGCGAGCGGCTCACCGAGACCTTCGGCGTGCGCTGCACGGAAACCCTTGACGCGGCCGCGCTCAGTTGCGAAGTGTTGGTGCTGGCGGTCAAGCCGCAGCAGATGAAGGAGGCCCTGCAGCCGGCCGCCGGCAAGCTCGGCAACCAGCTGGTCATCAGCATCGCCGCCGGCCTGCGGCTGGCCGACATCGGCCGCTGGCTGGGCGGCTACCGGCGCCTGATCCGCGCCATGCCGAACACGCCGGCGCTGATCGGCGTCGGCATCACCGGGCTGTTCGCCGACCCGACGGTCGACCGCGAGGGCCGCCTGGTCGCCGAGAAGATCCTCGCCGCCGTCGGCCGTACCCTCTGGATCGAGGACGAGGCGCTGATGGACGTGGTCACCGCCGTTTCGGGCAGCGGCCCCGCCTACGTGTTCTACTTCATCGAGTCGCTGCAGAATGCCGGTGTCGCGCAGGGGCTGCCCGCGGAAACCGCGCGCCTGCTCGCCGTCGAGACCTTCCTCGGCGCCGCGCGCCTGGCCGCCGCCAGCAGCGACCCGGTAGACGTCCTGCGCGAGCGCGTCACCTCCAAAGGCGGCACCACCGCGGCCGCGCTCGATGCCTTCGCCGCTGCGGACATTGCCGCGGCCATTGGCAACGGCGTCGCGGCAGCCACCGCGCGCGGCCGCGAGCTGTGCGAGCAGCTAGGCAGAAACTGAAGGAAAACAAGATGCTGGCGCAAATCGTTTCCCTACTGCTCGGCACGGCCGCCGGCCTGCTGGCAATCGCCTTCCTGGCGCGCACGCTGATGCAAATGACACGCGCGCCCTTCCGCAACCCGCTTGGCGTCTTCATCGTCGCGCTGACCAACTGGGCCGTGCTGCCGCTGCGGCGCATCGTGCCCGGCCTGTTCGGCGTCGACCTCGCCAGCGTGGTGGCCGCCTGGCTGGTGCAGTGTGCCTATTTCGGCGTCATGGCCGGCCTCACCGGCATGCTCGATGCCGGGCCGAACGTGCTCGGCGGCGTGCTCTGGCTGTCCTTTCTCGCCGTGCTGCGCATGGCCGTCTACCTGCTGATGGCCGTGGTGATCATCGCCGCCCTGCTGTCCTGGATCAATCCCTATTCGCCCTTCGCACCCCTCTTCGATGCGCTGGCGCGCCCCATGCTGAATCCGGTGCGCCGCCTGCTGCCGACCCTCGGCGGCGTCGACCTCTCGCCGCTGGTAGTGCTGTTGCTGCTGCAGGTGGTGCTCGTCGTGCTCGCCAGTCTGCAGCCGGCGCTGTTCATGATGCCGTAGGCGGAGGAACCGGGGCGCATGGCCACTTATGCGATCGGCGACCTGCAGGGCTGTTACGACCCGCTGGCGCGCCTGCTCGACTACCTGCATTTCGAACCGGCAACCGACCGGCTCTGGTGCGTCGGCGACCTGGTCAATCGCGGCCCGCAGTCGCTCGAGGTGCTGCGCTTCGTCAAGGGCCTCGGCCCGGCGGCGCGCACGGTGCTCGGCAACCACGACCTGCATCTCGTCATGCAGGCGGCCGGCCATGGCAAGGCCAGCAAGGAAGACACGCTCGCCGCCATCCTCGCCGCGCCCGACCGCGACGAGCTGCTCGCCTGGCTGCGCGCGCAGCCGCTGTTTCATGTCGAGGACGCGCCCGGTGGCGGCTGGGCCATGGTGCATGCCGGCCTGCTGCCGGCCTGGGACGTGGCGCAGGCGCAGCTTCTTTCCGACGAAGTGTCGGCGGCCCTCGTCGCGCCCGACTACTGCGATTTCCTCGCCAACATGTGGGGCTCGGAACCGGACAGCTGGCGCGATGACCTAGCTGGCTGGGACCGCTTGCGCGTCGTGGTCAACGCGATGACGCGCATGCGCTTCGTCACGCCGGAAGGTCGCATGGAGTTCCGCGCGCCCGGCGCCAAGGGCCCGCCCGAGCGCGGTCCGGCCGGCTGCGTGCCGTGGTTCGAAGCGCCCGGCCGCAAGAGCGCCGACCACCTGATCATCTGCGGCCACTGGTCGGCGCTCGGCTTCCGCCAGAGCGACACGCTGCTGGCGCTCGATTCCGGCTGCCTCTGGGGCGGCAGCCTGACCGCCGTGCGGCTGGAAGACCGCCGTGTCTTCCAGATGCCCTGCGGGCAGCTCGCCAGTCCGACCGGCTGGGAGTGAGTGGGCCGGGGTGCCGTCCTGTCAGCGCCGACTTTTTCTTCCCGGATCGTCAGGACTCAACACCTGTTCTGTTGCATTCATGGTTCGGCCACCTGTGGAGCAAGTTTAGAGGCTGACATGCGCTTGACACTATCACGAAA
>CAYYHO010000210.1:0-1518 GCA_964471725.1 uncultured Methyloversatilis sp.
CGTTGAGCGTGATGACGGCGGCGAAGGCACGCCCCATCTTGCTGCGGAAGCCCTGCAGCGGGCCGATCTGGCGCTCGCGCAGCAACTGGTCCATTTCCTCGGGCTCCCACTGGCGGCTGGCGACGACCTTCCACAGCCTGTAATCGCAGCGATCGAACTTGAAGTGCTTGTAGGTCTCGTGGATGGCGCCGCCGCATCTGGGGCAGGGGGTCTGCAGGGAGCCAAAATCGGGGTCGGCGAACTCGCCGGTCTTGATGCGCTCCACCATCTGCCGGGTCTGCTCGGTGATGTGCGCCATGAACTCCTCGCGCTTGAGCCGGCCCTGCTCCATTTCCCTGAGCTTGGACTCCCACAGCCCGGTGAGCTCGGGTGAGCGGATCTCGTCCACCTTCAGCTGTTCGAGCGCGAACAGCAGGTTGAAGGCTTTCGCGGTCGGCTGCAGTTCGCGGCCATTGCGGTGCACGTATTCTTCGGCGATCAGGCCCTCGATGGTGGCGGCGCGCGTCGCCGGCGTGCCGAGGCCGCGCTCGGCCATCGCGCTGCGCAGGTCCTCGTCCTCGATCAGCTTGCCGGCGCCTTCCATGGCGGAAAGCAGGGTCGCTTCGTTGAAGCGCGGCGGCGGCTTGGTGGCGCTGGCCTTGACCTCGACGTCATTGGCCCAGACCCGTTCGCCGATGCGTGCGCCTTTCTTTTGCAAAGGCGGCAGGTTGGGATTTTCCTCGTCGGCGCCGACGGCTTCCTTGCCATAGACGGCCAGCCAGCCGGGCGTCACCAGCACCTTGCCTTCGGTCTTGAAGGGCTCCCCCTCGACACGGGTAATGCGCGTGGTGATCAGGTATTCGGCGGACGGGTAGAAGATGGCGATGAAGCGCTTGACCACCAGTTCGTAGAGTTTCTGCTCGGGTTCGGAAAGATTCTTCGGCAGGGCGCCGGTCGGAATGATGGCGAAGTGATCGGAAATCTTGGCGTTGTTGAAGATGCGCTTGTTCGGATGCACCCAGCCGTTTTCGAGCACGCTGCCGGCCAGTTTCGCCAATGGCCCCATGTTGGCGTCGGTCAGCGCGCGCAGGGTGTCCTTGACCTCGCCGATGTAGTCTTCGGGCAGGCAGCGGGCGTCGGTACGCGGATAGGTCAGCACCTTGTGGCGCTCGTAGAGCGCCTGTGCCAGCGCCAGGGTATTGCGCGCCGAGAAACCGAAGCGGCCGTTGGCGTCGCGCTGCAGCGAGGTCAGGTCGTAGAGCAGCGGGCAGGCTTCGGTCTTGGGCTTGGCTTCCTGCGCAACGACTCGGCCTGCTTGACGTCCCAGAGACGCTCGGCCCGCGCGTGTTCGTCGCCTTCCGGCTTCTTGAACTTCTCGTCGAACCAGCGGCCTCGGTAGGCGCCGGCCACGGCCTGGAATTCGGCCTCGACTTCCCAGTAGTCGCGCGGCTCGAAGTCGCGGATGCGGCGCTCGCGCTGCACCAGGATCGCCAGCGTCGGGGTCTGCACGCGGCCCACGGTGGTCTTGTAGAAGCCGCC
>CAYYHO010000210.1:1556-3795 GCA_964471725.1 uncultured Methyloversatilis sp.
GCGCGTGCCGTTGATGCCGATCAGCCAGTCGGCCTCGGAACGGCAGCGCGCGGCATCGGCGAGCGGCCGCATTTCCGCGTCGGTACGCAGGTGGGCGAAACCGTCGCGGATGGCGGCGGGCGTCATCGACTGCAGCCACAGGCGGCGCACCGGCTTGGCATTCTTCTCGCTCATGGCATGCTGCAAGACGTAGCGGAAGATCAGCTCGCCCTCGCGCCCCGCGTCACAGGCATTCACCAAGCCGCCGACATCCTTGCGCTTGATGAGCCGCGTGAGCAGCCGCAGGCGGTCGGCGGTCTTTTCGATCGGATTGACGGTGAAGCGCGGCGGGATCACCGGCAGATGGGTGAAGGTCCACTTGCCGCGCTTGACCTCGTACTCCTCGGGTACCGCCAGTTCCAGCAGGTGGCCGATGGCCGAGGACAGCACATAGTGCTCGCTCTCGAAATAATCGCCTTCGCGCGTGAATTTTTCGCCACTGGCGCCAAGCGCCTTGGCGATGTCCTGGGCGACGGAAGGTTTCTCGGCAATGATTAATTGCTTGCTCATGGGGCCGGCATCTTAAGCGCGCTTTGTACCGGCTGGCAAGTTTGTTGAAAAACCGCTCAGTTGGGAAACGAGTCGAGTCTCTGGTAGCGCCCCCCCGGCAAGGCGGCGATGCGGCCTGCCAATTCCAGGGGCAATAGGCGCGCCAGCAGGACATCCGGGGCCAGTCCGCTGCGCGCGGCCAGGGTGTCCAGATCGCAGGGGTCATGCCCCAGGGCGAGGAGGACTTGGTCCTCCTCGCCCTGGGGCATGACCAGTGTTGTTCCCCTCTCCCCATCCCCCTCCCCGGGGGAGGGGGCGACTGAATGGTCACTGCCTGACTCGGCGCCTGCCGGGGCTTCCCACTTCAGTTCTTCGAGGATGTCCTGCGCCGATTCCACCAGCTTGGCGCCCTGCTTGATCAAGGCATGACAGCCCTTCGACTGCGGCGCATGGATCGAGCCGGGAATGGCGAAGACTTCGCGGCCCGCCTCGGCCGCCAGGCGTGCGGTGATCAGCGAGCCGCTCTGGCGCGCCGCCTCGACCACCAGGCAGCCTTGCGCCAGTCCGGCGATGAGGCGGTTGCGGCGCGGGAAATTGGCCGCCAAGGGCGGCGTGCCGAGCGAGTATTCGCTGACGATCACCCCGCGTGCGCCGATTTCCCGCGCCAGCGCCTCGTTGCGGGCCGGGTAGATGCGATCGATGCCGGTGCCGATGACGGCTATGGTCGATCCACTGCCGTCTCCCCCCGTCAGCGCACCGCGATGGGCGGCGGCATCGATGCCGGCCGCCAGGCCGCTGACGATGACGAAGCCGCAACTGCCCAGCGCCGCGGCAAAGGCTGCGGCATTCGCTTCGCCCTGTTTGGTGGCGTTGCGGCTGCCGACGATGGCGAAGGCCGGCCGGTTGAGCAGGCCGACGTTCCCCTTGGCATACAGCAGCGCCGGCGGGTCGGCGGCGCTCAGCAGCGCCTGCGGATAGGCGGCGTCGGCCAGGGTCAGGATGCGATTGCCGGGCTGCCCGGCCCATGCCAGGGCCGCATCCACTGCCGCGCGGCAGTCATGGCCCTGCAGGCGCTCGGCCAGTCCGCCGCCAAGCACGCTGCGCAAGGCCGCCGCCGGCGCCGCGAAGATCGCCTCGGGCCCGCCCAGGGCCTTGAGCAGCTGCCGCTGCGTCTCGCCGCCGATACCCGGAATCAGGGTCAGCCGCAGCCAGGCCGACAGTTCGGCGTTCATCGACAGGTGGTTTTTACTGGCTTAAGTGTCCGCTCAGGGTTTGCGCACCGCGTCGCCCTGCATCACCGGGAGGGAAGCGGAAGTCACCAGTCCGTAGGCAACGCGCTCGAAGACACGGAAGACGAATACCAGGCCATAACGCTCGTCGGGCAGGGCATGGCTTTGCGGGCCCTGGCCATCGAAGCGGTTGGTTGTCGTCAGGCCGGCGCGATGGAGGGAGAGGACATGGCCCATCTCGATGCCGTCACGCTGGCCGCGCGAGATCGAAATGATCGAACTGCGTCCTCCCTCGCCCAGGCCGCCATACAGGCCCAGCACGCGGCCATTGACATCCCGCTCCGGCGCGTGCGGCACATAGCTGAGGATGTCGGGACGAGTGGCCGGCACGAGGTAATCGCCGCGGCCCAGTTCCTGCTTGACGCTGGAGACGACCAGCCGGGTCACCTCGCCGCCCTCCTGGGCGCGCGCATTGCCGAGGA
>CAYYHO010000211.1:0-3766 GCA_964471725.1 uncultured Methyloversatilis sp.
TGTGGCCGCCGGCGATGCCCGTATAGACTTCCTTGACCTTGCAGCCGGCCATCATTTCCACTTCGGCGACGGCCTTGGAAATGCTGCTCACGGTGGCCTCGATGTTGACCACCACGCCCTTCTTCAGGCCGCGCGTGTCCTGCGTGTCCTGCGTGCCGATGCCGAGGATGGCGAGCTGCCCTTCCGGGTTCAGTTCGGCGACGATGGCGACGATCTTCGAAGTGCCGATGTCGAGGCCGACGATCAGTTCGCGGTTCTTCTCCTTGTTCATGACTTCCGTCCTGCTGATTCCGGGCGTGCCGACCGGGCGCGTTCGCCGCCGGCGAGCACGAAGCCGTTCGGGTAACGCATGTCGGCGACATGGATGGCGCCGACCTGGGCGCGCAATTTGTCGTAATGGGCGATGAAGCGTGCCAGCCGCTCGTCGAGGCGGCGCTCCTGCGGATCGCGGCTCAGTTCGCGGCCCAGCTCGATGGCCACGCCGTCGTCCAGCTTGAGCCGCCAGGCCAGGCGCGGCGACAGCCCGATGGCGTCGATGCGGCGGCCGATGCCGGCGAGCTGGTTGCCGAACTCGTTGTAGCGCGCCAGGACTTCACGGGCGCTGCCTTCGGGTCCGGCCAGCAGCGGCAGTTCCGCTGCATCGGCCGGCCGCTCGGCGAAAAACACTTCGCCCTGGCGGTTGACCAGCCCGGGCTCGCCGCTGCCCGGCTGGCGCCAGTGCGCGACGGCCTCGTGTTCCTCCAGCGTCAGGCGCAGCCCATCCGGCCACTGGCGGCTGACGCTCGCCCTGCGCACCCAGGGGAGCTTTTCGAAGGCGCTCCGTACCGCATCGAGGTCCACCGTGAAGAAATTGCCTGCCATGGCGCCGCGCGCCGCATGCTCCAGTTGCTGCGCGCTCACCTGTCCGGGCGTGCTGGTCAGCACCAGTTCGCGCAGCGGGAATACCGGCAGCCGCTGCAGGGCCGTCAGCGCCGCCCAGGCCAGGGCGGCCACCGCGAGGACGCTGAGCACGTCGGCGAGCAGGGTCATCAGCGCCGGCTGATGCCAGAGGCCGCCCGGCGCGCCGTCGGGCGCATTGCGGGAGTTGCCGCGCTGCCTAGCCACAGCGGGCCTCGGCGAGAATCCGCACCGCCAGTGCAGCGAAGTCGATGCCGGCGGCGCGTGCCGCCATCGGCACCAGCGAATGGCCGGTCATGCCGGGGGCGGTGTTCATCTCCAGCAGGCTGTAGCTGCCATCGGCGCGCAGGATCAGGTCGGCGCGTCCCCAGCCGCGGCAGTCGAGCGCATCGAATGCCGTCAGCACGGTGCGGCCGATGTCCTCCTCGAGCGCGGTCGGCAGCCCGGCCGGGCAGTGGTACTGCACGACGTCGGTGAAATACTTGTTCTGGTAGTCGTAGCGGCCTTCGGGCGCCTCGATGCGGACCAGCGGCAGCACCGTGCGGCCCAGCACGGCGGCGGTCAGCTCGATGCCGGCGACGAACGCCTCGGCCATCACCGCTTCCATCCGGCCATCACCCCTGCCATCCGGCAAGGTCTGCGCGGCGGCGAAGGCGGCGGCGAATTCGTCGGCATGCGCCACCTTGGTGACGCCGAGCGAGGAACCCTCGCGCACCGGCTTGACGATCAGCGGCAGGCCGAGTTCGGCGATCACCGCCGCGCCTTCCGTCGCCGCGTGGACGCGCCGCGAGCGCGGTGTCGGCACGCCGGCGGCCTGCCACACCCATTTGGTGCGGATCTTGTCCATCGCCAGCGCGGAAGCGAGCACGCCGCTGCCGGTGTAAGGAATTTGCATCAGGTCGAGCGCGGCCTGTACCGTGCCGTCTTCTCCGTCGCCGCCATGCAGGATGCAGAACACGCGGTCCAGCTTGCCCGCCGCCTTCATGGCCGCCAGTTCCCAGACCGGCTGTGCGGCCGGATCGAAGGCGAAGGCGGCGACGCCGGCGCCTTGCAGCGCCTTCAGCACCGCCGCACCCGAAATCAGTGAAATCTCGCGCTCGGCCGAACTGCCGCCGAGCAATACCGCCACTTTGCCAAAATCCAATGCTCTCAAGTTGTTACCCCGATTATGCGCACCTCGCGCACCAGTGCTACGCCGAATTGTTCCCTGACCGAGACCTGAACTCGGCCGATTAAGCTTTCTATCGCGGAAGCCGACGCCTTGCCTTCCGGATTAACGATGAAATTCGCATGCTTTTCGGACACCCGTGCGCCCCCTTCCGCGCAGCCCTTCAAACCGGCCGCCTCGATGAGGCGCGCCGCGTAGTCGCCGGGCGGATTGCGGAACACCGAGCCGGCATTCGGCAACTGCAGGGGCTGGGTGGCGCTGCGCCGGTCGAGCAGCGCCTTGATGCGCGCGCGCACCGTGTTGCCGTCGCCGGGAGCGAAGCGCAGCCAGGCGGCGACGAAGATCTCGTCGCTCGCTGCCTTGAGGCCGACGTGGCGGTAGTCGACGGCGAAGTCCGTCGGCTTGCGCACCAGCAGATTGCCCTGCCGGCTGAGCATGAGGACGCGCTCGACGTGGTTCCAGGTTTCGTCGCCATGGCAACCGGCATTCAACGCCAGCGCGCCGCCCAGCGTGCCGGGAATGCCGGCGAGGAATTCGGCGCCGCTCAGGTCATGCTGGGCGGCGCAGCGCGCCAGCTTGGGCGACGGCACGCCCGCCTCGGCGTAGAGCGTGCCGTCGGCCTCCAGGCGCAGCGTCGCGAGCGCGCCGTGGGTGAAGAGGGCGGTGCCGTCGAAACCGCCGTCGCGGATCAGCAGGTTCGAGCCGAGGCCGACCATCAGCAGCGGCTCGTCGTGGCGCAGCTGGCGCATGAACGCCGCCAAGTCCTCGAGGTCGCGCGGGAAGCAGGCGCGCGCGACGGGGCCGCCGGCGCGCCAGGTGACGTGCTTCGCCATCGGCTCGTTCAGGCGGATTTCCATCAGGCCTGTACCGGCTTGGCGGGGACAAGTTTGGCGGGTACTGAGCCGATTGAACCGGCGCCGAGCGTGATGACGACGTCGCCGTCGCGCGCGGCGGCGAGGATCGCCTGCGGCATGGCGGCGATATCCGCGACGAAGATCGGCTCAAGTTTTCCGCTGACGCGGAGCGCACGCATGAGCGCGCGGGCATCGGCGGCGACGATGGGCGCCTCGCCGGCGGGATAGACCTCGGCGAGCAGCAGGACATCGGCGCCGCCCAGCACCTTGATGAAATCCTCGAAGCAGTCGCGCGTGCGCGAGTAGCGATGCGGCTGGAAGGCCAGCACGATGCGGCGGCCGGGAAAGGCGCCGCGCGCGGCGGCGAGCGTCGCCGCCATCTCGGCCGGGTGGTGGCCATAGTCGTCGATCAGCGTGAAAGCGCCTCCCGTGGGGAGTTTGACCTCGCCATAACGCTGGAAGCGGCGGCCGACGCCGTTGAATTCGGCGAGCGCCTTCTGGATTGCCGTGTCGCCAGCGCCGACTTCCGTGGCGACGGCGATGGCGGCCAGCGCGTTGCGCACGTTGTGTTCGCCGGGGAGATTGAGCGTGACGGGGAAGCGCGACACGGAGCCATTGGTGCGCACGCAGTCGAAGTGCATTTTTCCATTGTCGGCACGCACGTTCTCGGCGCGGATGTTTGCCCCTTCCGAGAAGCCGTAGGTCACGACCTGCTTGGCGATCCGCGGCAGGATTTCGCGTACGTTCGGGTCGTCGACGCACATCACCGCGACACCGTAGAAGGGCAGGCGCTGGACGAAATCGACGAAGGCCTGCTTGAGCCGGCCGAAGTCCTGGCCGTAGGTGT
>CAYYHO010000212.1:0-3761 GCA_964471725.1 uncultured Methyloversatilis sp.
GGTCGATGAACTCGTCGAAGCGGCCGTCGAGGAAGCTCCAGCCGCGCTGCAGGTGATGGATCAGGCTCTGCGCCTTGTACTGGGTGGCGACGCCGATGCGGCGGATGCCGGAGTTCACGCAGTTCGACAACGTGAAGTCGATGATGCGGAACTTGCCGCCGAAGGGCACGGCGGGCTTGCAGCGCCAGTCGGTGAGCTGCTTCAGGCGGCTGCCGCGGCCGCCGGCGAGGACGATGGCGTAGCTGGCACGCGTCAGGTGGCTGACGAAGCGACCCTGCATGTTGTGCGGATCGTTGAGCGACAGGTCTTGTGGCATGGGGCTGCTCCCAGGAATGCCCGCCCTGCCTTGTATTTGCCCGACCGCATGCTACGGATCGGCTCCCTCCGGCGGGCGGGAGTGTGCGGGGCTGCGGTGCGGTCGAACGCCGGCGGTCAGGCGTTGAGAACGCCCTCGCGCAGCAGGCGATCGACCTCGGCTTCCGCCGCGGCCCAGTCGTCCAGCGCACTGCCACCCTGGAAACCGCGGCGTTCGGCAATGTAGTAGGCCGCCACCTCGACATAGCGACAGCGCTGGTCGGCCGTCAACGGCACCGCCGACTTCCTGGCGACTGTTGTTTTGGCTGCGCCGGCGGCCGATTTCTTTGCCTTGCCCGCGGCCGATTTTGCCGGCTCGGCCTGGGTTGCGGGCTTCGCCTTGGTTGCCGGCCTGGCGGGGCTCGCGGCCTTCTTGGCTGCCGGTGCGGTCTTCTTCGCTACCGCCTTCTCGCCGGTCCTGGGTGATGTTGCCATCGCTGTCTCCTCGTAACGATTGACCAAGCTTTTAACAAAAGCATACATCATTATTCCGGCGTGTCCATGCCGGCCGGCTGCGGCGGGCGCCCCCGCCGTGCCAGATGGGCTGCGCCCAGCAAGCCGACTGCCGGCTCGGTCACCAGGTAGACGGGCATCAAGCGGGCGATGCCGGCATGCTCGGCCTTGTCGTTGAAAGCGGTCATGAAGGCGCCCGACTGCAGCAGCGGCAGCAGCTTCTGGGTGACGCCGCCGGCCAGGAAAACGCCGCCGCGCGCCAGCAGCGCCAGGGCCATGTCGCCGGCAAACGCGCCATAGCTGGCCATGAAGAGATCCACCGTGCGGCGGGCGAGGCTGTGCGGGTCGCTCAGCGCCAGCGTGCCGATCGCGGCGGCGGCATCGTCGCTGGCGAGCGGGTTGGCGGCATCGGCAGGCTCCCGGCTGCTGAGGAAACGATACAGGCTGACCAGTCCCATGCCGGAAATGGCGCGCTCCGCGGTGGCGCGCCCATGCTCCTTGCGCAGGAAGGCGGCGAACGCGGCCTGCAGGTCGTCGGCGGGGGCGTAGCCGACATGCCCGCCCTCGCTGGGCAGGATGTCGAATTCGCCTGCCGCGCGCGCCGGCACGATACAGGCCATGCCGAGGCCGGTGCCGGCGCCGATGGCGAGGCGTACGCCAGGCACGCCATCGGCGCGGGGGGCGCCGGCCTGCAGGCAGTGCAGGCCGGACGCGGGCAGCACGGCAATGCCGGCGGCGACAGCGGCGAAATCGTTGACGAGGGTGACGGGCATGCCGAGCAGTTGTTCCAGCGCCGGCGCATCCACCGACCAGGGCAGGTTGGTGAAGCGCGCGGTGCGGCCGTCTTCGGCGAGCGGCCCGGCCACGGCCAGGCAGGCGCCGGCGACGCTGTCCAGCGCCGTGCCGGCGTCGGCCCTGAATTGCAGCAACAGTTCTTCGAGCGAGGAAAAGTCGGCGCTGGCGAGACGGCATGTATGCGTGAAGTCAGGTCGTGCGTCAGCAAACTCGGCAATGCCGAGCAGCGCCTTGGTGCCGCCCAGGTCGCCGGCGAGGACTTTCATCAGACCGCCATGGGCGCCGTCAGCGGCGCGTGATGCCGATAGCCGGCCAGGCTGAAATCCTCCGGTTCGACCTGTTCCAGCCATTCGGGCGCGTACTGGCCGGTGACCGCGTAGTCCGGGATGCGCTCGGAGAGCACCAGCCGGGGAGCAGGGTAGGGTGTGCGCCGGAGTTGTTCCTGCAGCATGTCCACGTGGTTTTCGTAGATGTGGGCATCGCCGATGAAGTAGGTGAACCAGCGCGGCGCATAGCCCGTCAGGCGGCCGACGAGGTGCAGCAGCGCCGCGCCTTCGGCCAGGTTGAAGGGCGTGCCGAGGCCGATGTCGTTGCTGCGGATGTAGAGGCACAGCGAGATTTCGCGCCGTTCCGCATTGACGAGGAACTGGTAGAGCAGGTGGCAGGGCGGCAGCGCCATTTCGTCCAGCTGCGCCCAGTTCCAGCCATGGAACAGGATGCGCCGGTTGCCCGGGTCCGCGATGATGGTATCGAGGCACTGCCGCAGCTGGTCGATGGCCTTGTAGAGCAGGACTTTCGATGGCTTGCCTGAATCAGCTTCCTCATCCACCACGCCGATCTGCCGGTAGCCGCCTGCCAGGGCGGCGTCGATCTGCGCGGCACCCTGCGGCCCGGCGGGGTCGATCAGCTTGTAGGCCGGCCATTGCCGCCACTGCACCCCGTAGACCGGCCCCAGGTCGTCCATCTGCAAACGGTAGGGATTGGCCAGCCATTGCGCATTCTCGTTGGCGTTCTGGTCCCACACCTTGCAGCCCAGCGCGCGGAACTCGGCAGCGCTGCGGTAGCCGCGCAGAAAGCCGACCAGCTCGCCGATGGCTGCCTTGAAGGCCAGCTTCTTGGTGGTCACGGCCGGGAAACCCTGCTGCAGGTCGAACTTCAGCATGGCGCCCGGAATGCTGCGGGTGCGGATGCCGGTGCGGTTGCTCTGCCAGGAACCGTTGGTCAAGATGTCCTGGACCAGGTCGAGATACTGTTTCACGTTTGTCCTTTGGCGTCCGCGGGTGAGCGGGTGCTTATAATCGCTTGAATTATATGGTGAGGTCGCCCGATGAAATTCCCCGATTTGCCCCGGCTGTCCGTCGTTGCCGATGCGGACGAAATTGCCGCTGCCTCCCATGTGCTGATCCTGCTGCCGGCCGGCAAGTTGCTGCCCGACGCACTGCCCGAGCGGGATTTCTGGCAGAGGGTGCTGAAGCGCAAGGCCGTCAAGCCGGCCGAACTCGCCAAGACGCCCCTGGCCGCCGACCTGCCGCAGGGCGGACGCGCCGCGCTGGTGATGATCGATCCGGTGACGCCG
The DNA here is from genome assembly GCA_964471725.1 of uncultured Methyloversatilis sp. Classification (GTDB taxonomy): domain Bacteria; phylum Pseudomonadota; class Gammaproteobacteria; order Burkholderiales; family Rhodocyclaceae; genus Sulfuricystis. The sequence goes on from CAYYHO010000212.1 coordinate 3,179, forward strand.
CGCTTCGAGCGGCTCACCGCGCTGCGCAAGGCGGCCATGCTGCTGCTCGACGAAACGCCGCAGACGCTGGCGATCCTGCCCCTGGAGGTCGGTACGGAGGCACTGGAAGATGCTGTCTATGTCACGCTGCTCAACGGCGTGCCGCTGCCGGCGCAAAAGAAGAAGCCGGCGCGGGCCCTGAAGGAAATCGTCGTCGCCGTTGGCGCTGCCAAGCCCCGCCAAGCCGACGCCGGATTTTTCCTCCAGCAGGCGCTCGCCCGTGCCAACCTGCTGGTGCGCGCGCTGACCGCCCTGCCGCCCAACCTGCTCGACCCGGCCGAATACCGCAAGCGCCTGCGTAGCCTGGCCAAGGCGCAGAAATGGGGTTGCGAGGAATTCGATTTCCGCAAGCTGAAGAAGATGGGCGCGGGCGCCTTCTGCGCCGTCGCCCAGGGCAGCGATGAAACAGGCGGCGGCGCCGCCATCGTGCGCCTGTCCTGGCGGCCGCAGCAGAAGCTGCCCGGCGTGCAGACCCTGGCGCTGGTCGGCAAGGGCATCTGCTACGACACCGGCGGCCACAACCTTAAGCCTGCCCGCTACATGG
>CAYYHO010000213.1:0-3725 GCA_964471725.1 uncultured Methyloversatilis sp.
GAAACGCTGCGGCTCCTCGCTGCCGAGCGCCAGCAGCCCGAAGGTGCTGTCGCCGCGCCGCAGGGCGACGAGCGCCAGCGAGCGCACATGGCTGCCGCGCTCGCCGAACCAGCCGAGCACGTCGGGGCCGCTGCCGGCGCCGCAGTACGGGCGCTTCAGGGCGGCGGCGAATTCGCGCGCCGCCGCGCTCATCGGCGTGAATTCGGGCGCATCGGCGTCGCCTGCCACGTCCCAGAGGCGCACCGCCACATGCGGCACCGCGAAGTCGCCGCCGAGGTGGGTATACAACGCGCGCAGCACGCTGCCCGTGTCGGCGGCAGCCACCAGCGCCACGTCGAGCCGGTGTGCCTTGCCGGACAGCGCATCGTTCTCCTCGCCGAAGCGGATCAGTTCGGCCAGCTTGCTTTCCAGCCGGCGCACCTGGTCGCGCAGGCTGCCGATCTGGCGTTCGGTGATCGACACCGCACGCCCGCCATGCGGGTCGGGCAGCGTGATCTGCGCCAGCGCATCGGCATACTGGTCGAAGAATTCGGGGTGATCCTTCAGGTACTGGGCGACATCCTTGGCTGCTAGGCTCATTTGATTTCCTCGGGTAATTCGACTGTGCCGGTGAACACGGTGGCCGCCGGGCCGGTCATCAGGACGGCCCGGCCGGTTCCGCCCCAGGCGATGAGCAGGTCGCCGCCGCGCATGTTGACGCGTACCGGCGAATCGAGCAGGCCGCGGCGGATGCCGACCACCACGGCGGCGCAGGCCCCCGTGCCGCAGGCCATGGTCTCGCCGGCGCCGCGCTCATAGACGCGCAGGCGGATGGCGTGGCGGTCGACCACCTCCATGAAGCCGGCGTTGACCCGCTTGGGAAAGCGCGGATGCGCCTCGATCAGCGGGCCGTCGCGCGCCACCGGCGCCGAATCGACGTTGTCGACCACCTGCACGGCATGCGGATTGCCCATGGAGACCAGGCTGACCACGGCGCGGCGGCCGGCGAATTCGAGGGTGTGCAGCAGGTCGCCATCGTGCTGGCTGTTGTCGGGCAGGAAGGGCAGGTCGGCCGGGGCGAAGCGCGGCACACCCATGTCAACGGTGACCTGGCCGTTGTCCTCCAGGCGCAGCACGATCAGGCCGGCCAGGGTCTCCACCCTGATCTCGCGTTTTTCGGTCAGGCCCTGCTCGTGCACGAAACGCACGAAGCAGCGCGCGCCATTGCCGCACTGCTCGACTTCGCCGCCGTCGGCATTGAAGATGCGGTAGCGGAAATCGGCATCCGCGCGCTGCACCGCTTGCACGACCAGCAACTGGTCGCAGCCGATGCCGCAATGGCGGTCGGCCAGCCAGCGCACCTGGGCGGCGGTGGGGACGAAATTCTGGCCGTGCGTGCCGGTGGCATCGAGGACGACGAAGTCGTTGCCGAGGCCGTGCATCTTGGTGAACTGAATTTTCATAACGGAAGGATACGCCGTCCTGCCGGCGCCGACTGCCGGCAATAAGAGGGTCAATAAAGCCGATTTTCGCCGGGCGGACGCGTCTTGAAGCGTTTGTGCAGCCAGAAGTACTGTTCCGGCAGCTTGAGGATCTCCGCCTCGATGAAGGCGTTCATGCGGCGGGTATCGGCTTCGATGCCCTGTTCACCCTGGGCGGGGTAGTCGGCCCAGGGTTCGCCGATCTCGACGACATAGCCGCAGTCCCCCGCGTCGCTCATGCGCGTGACCACCGGCACCACGGCCGCCCGCGCCATGCGCGCGAGCCGCGACAGGCCGGTGATGGTGGCCGCCGGCACGCCGAAAAACGGCACGAAGATGGTGTCGCGCTCGCCGTAGTCCATGTCGGGCAGGTAATAGAACGGCTGGCCCGCCTTCATCGCCCGCAGGGCCTTGCGCGTGCCTTCCTGGCGTGAAAACAGCTCGGATTTGCCGAAGCGCAGCCGGCCGCGATAGAGCGCGGCATTGAACAGCAGGTTCTTCTGGTTGGCATAGATGCTGACCATGTCGCGCTCCAGCGACAGCCGCGTCCAGCCCATGTCGAGCCCGACGAAGTGCGGCACCAGCAGGATCACCGGCCGGCCCGCGTCGAGCAGCGCGGTGAGCCGCTCCAGGCCGTCGATCTTCACCAGGCGCCGGATGCGTGCCGCCGATGCCCACCACAGCAGGCCGCGTTCGAGAAAGCTGCGGCCGAAGGCGGCGAAGTGCCGTCGCGCCAGCGCCGACTTTTCGCCTGCGCCGAGCTGCGGGAAGCACAGGCCGAGATTGGTCAGCGCGACGCGGCGCCGCTCGCTGCCGAAGCGGAACAGCAGGCGGCCGAACAGGCGGCCGCAGGCCGCCAGCAGGGGCAGGGGCAGCCAGTGCAGCAGCCACATGAAGGCAAGGGCGATACGGGTCATGTTGTCAGTGAAGGGAAGGAAGTCACCCGAGCAAAATCTCCGGCAGGCAGGCAAGGTCGGCGATCTCGGCGTCGGGCGTGGCGGGGATGCGCTCCGGCGGCTGGCCGTAGCGGTTGCACCACAGCACCCGGTAGCCGATCGCCTTGGCGGAATAAGCATCCCAGCCGTTCGAGGACAGGAAGCAGGTGCGCTCGATGGCGACGTCCAGTCGTTGCGGCGCGAGCCGATAGGTCGCCGGGTGCGGCTTGTAGACGCCCACCTCTTCGACGGACAGCACGGCATCGAAGATGCCGTCCATCCCGGCATTGCTGACCGCCGCCGCCAGCATGGCCGGCGTGCCGTTGGAAAGGACGGCGAGCTTGAGGCCACCGGCCTTGAGCTGCAGCAGGGTCGGCAAGACCTCGGGGTAGGCGCGCAATTCCAGGTAGAGGCTCATCAGGCGCGCGCGCAGGGTGGGGTCGGCGCGCCGCTGTGTGGCGAGGGCGAAATCGAGGGCGTCGCCGGTGACCTGCCAGAGGTCGGCGTGATGGCCGGCCAGGCCGCGCAGCCAGGTGTATTGCAGCTGCTTCTGGCGCCACAGGTCGGACAACGCCTGCCAGTCGTCGCCGAGCACATCCCGCGCGTCGCGCGCGGCGCTGGCGACATCGAACAGGGTGCCATAGGCATCGAACACGCAGGCCTCGATGGCGGGAATCTTCTCTGGCTTCATGTCGCTTCTCCGGTAGCGCTCTGGGGGTCGGGCTTGCCCTTGTAGCGGTTGTAGCCCCACAGGTATTGCTCGGGGCAGAGCATCACCAAGCGCTCGATTTCACGGTTGATGTCGGCCGGCGAGGCGATTCCGCCCTGCGGCGCGAACAGGCGCAGATGGTAGCCGGCGCCGTAATGCAGGCGTTCGGCATAGGCGAAGATCACCGTGGTGGCGCCACTTTTCTCCAATTGCGCGAGCCGTGCCGCCAGCGTCATGGTGTAGGCCGGGCGGCCGAAGAATGGCGCCCAGACGCCCTCGCCCTCGCCGGGCGCCTGGTCGGGCAGGATGCCGACCGCGGCGCCCTCCTTGAGCGCCTTGAGCAGGCGGCGCACGCCGGAGAGGTCGGCCGGGGCCAGCTTGAGGTTGGCGCCGCGCCCGTTCTCGACGATCGGGCCGAGCCAGGCCTGCTTGGGGCGTCGGTAGAGCACGGTGATCGGCCCCTGGCCGGCGCGCGCCGCCTGTGCCGCGTAATACTGCGCGGAGATCTCGAAGCAACCCAGATGGGGAGTGAGAAACAGGATGCCGCGGCCGGCCGCCCAGGCGGCCTCGACGAGCTCCCAGCCGCCGAGCGGCCCCGCGCGCTCGTCGTGATCGACCCGC
>CAYYHO010000214.1:0-3706 GCA_964471725.1 uncultured Methyloversatilis sp.
CGCACCCGTATCGAAAAAGGCGCCGAACCGGGAACCACCGAGATCTACGTCAGCCATCGCGGCATGTACGAAGTCTATGTCACCGAGGGCAAGGACCAGACGCGCTGGCAGCCGCGTCCCGCCGATCCCGACCTGGAAGCCGAGATGCTGCGCCGCCTGATGGTGCGCCTGGGCGCCGACTAGTCGCGGGCCAAGACGCTGCTGGCAGCCGATCGGCAGCAGGATCGCGCCAAGCTGGCGCGGGCGGCCGATGGCGCCGGCACGCTGACCCTCGAAGAGCCCTTCGATCGCGCCTGGCGCCGGGTCGGCCTGGCCCTGGACCGCGTCGGTTTCACCGTCGAGGATCGCGACCGCGCCCAGGGCCTGTATTTCGTGCGGTATGTCGATCCCGAGGCGGACCTGCGCAAGAAGGGCGACAGCGGCTGGTTGTCCAAGCTGGCATTCTGGCGCAGCAACAAGATCGATGTCGATCCGAAGGCACAATACCGCATCAACGTCGTCAGTTCGGGCGGCGCCAGCCAGGTGCGCATTCTGACGCGCGAAGGCGGCGTCGATACCACGGAAACCTCGCGCAAGATCCTCGGTCTGCTGTTCGAGCAGTTGAAGTAATCCCGGGGTGATCCGCTTCGCCTCGCTGGGCAGCGGCAGCAAGGGCAATGCGCTGCTTGTCGAGTCGGGGCGCACTCGGCTGTTGGTCGATTGCGGCTTCGGCCCGCGCGAAATGGCGCGGCGCCTCGAGCGCATCGGCGTCGCGCCCGCCTCCATCGCGGCCGTCCTGATCACCCACGAGCATGCCGATCATGTCGGCGGCGCTGCGCGCTGCGCCGGCCGCTTCGGTTGGACGCTGCATGCCAGCCACGGCACCTCGGTCGCCGCGCGCCAGCTTGACGGGCTTGGCGTGCGGCGCTTCGACAGCCACGCCAGCTTCGGCATCGGCGAGCTCGAAATCCATCCCTACCCGGTGCCGCACGATGCCCGCGAGCCGACCCAGTTCGTCTTTTCCGACGGTGCCCGGCGGCTCGGCGTGCTCACCGATGCCGGCCAGATCACCCCGCACATCGTCGGCATGCTGGCGGACTGCGCGGCGCTGGTGCTGGAATGCAACCACGATGCGGATCTGCTGGCTGCCGGTCGTTATCCGCCCCAGCTGAAGCGGCGCATCGCCGGGCAGTTCGGCCATCTCGACAACCGGGCCGCAGCCGGCCTGTTGCGCGCCATCGGCGGCGACAAACTGCAGCATGTGGTTGCCGCGCATCTCTCCGAAGAGAACAATTCCCCGCAACTGGTGCGCGCCGCACTGGCCGATTCCCTGCACTGCGCGCCCGAGTGGATCGGCATCGCCGACCAGGCCAGGGGTTGCGACTGGCGCGAACTCGGCTAACAGACCAACACCGAAAAGTCGGCGCATCCCAAGGGTACTTCCTGCGGGGCGCCGGCGCGACGGCGTTTATAATCGCGCCCCTCTATGCCTGATCGCCCCATGAATCCAGTCACCATCGAATCGCTCGACTACGAAGGACACGGCGTCGTCCATGTCGACGGCAAGGCCATCTTCATCGAGGGTGCGCTGCCCGGCGAGCGGGTCACCTACAACGCCTTCCGCAGGAAGCCGAAGTTCGAGAAGGCCAGCGTCGTGGCGGTCCTGAGGGAATCCAGCCAGCGCGTGACGCCGGGCTGTCCGCATTTCGGCGTCTGCGGCGGCTGCAGCATGCAGCACCTCGACGCCAATGCGCAGGTCGCCGCCAAGCAGCGGGTGCTGGAAGACGCCTTCTGGCATATCGCGCGCCTGCGTCCGGCCACGATCCTGGCGCCGATCTTCGGCCCCGCCTGGGCTTATCGGCGCCGCGCCCGCCTGACGGTGCGCAAGGTGGAGAAGAAGGGCGGCGTGCTGGTCGGTTTCCACGAGAAGCGCCACAGCTACGTGGCGGTGATGGATTCCTGCGCCGTCCTGCCAGCGCCGATTTCCGCCCTGTTGCCGCAGCTGCGCGAACTGGTCGGCGCCTTGTCGATCACCGACCGCCTGCCGCAGATCGAGGTCGCCGCCAGCGACGTGCCGACGGTGCTGGTGCTGCGCATCCTCGAACCGCTCACCGCGCAAGACGAAGCAACGATCCGCGCTTTTGCCGACCGCCATGGTGTGACGATCTACCTGCAAGCCGGCGGGCCGGATACGGCCACATTGTTCCATCCGCCCGCCGCGCCGCCGCCGGCCTATCATCTGCCGGAGTTCGGCGTCACCCTGCGCTTTCGGCCGACCGACTTCACGCAGGTCAATCACGACGTGAATCGCGTGCTGGTGCGCCGGGCGCTCGGGCTGCTCGACATCCAACCGGGGGAACGGGTGGCCGACATGTTTTGCGGGCTGGGCAATTTCACCCTGCCGCTGGCGCGCCGGGGCGCCAGCGTGGTCGGTGTCGAGGGCAGTGCCGGTTTGGTGGAGCGTGCCCGGGAGAACGCCGTTTTCAACGGGCTGGAACGGCAGATCGAGTACCACGTGGCGAACCTGTTCGCCGTGACGCCGGAAAGCCTGGCAGCCTGGGGACGTTTCGACAAGATGCTGATCGACCCGCCGCGTGACGGCGCGATCGAACTCGTCAAGTCACTCGGCGGGCCCGGTCAGGATGCCCCTGCGCGCATCGTCTATGTGGCCTGCAGCCCTTCCACGCTGGCGCGTGATGCCGCCGTCCTGGTGCATGAGAAGGGCTATCGGCTGCTTGCGGCCGGCATCGCCAACATGTTCCCGCACACTTCGCACGTCGAGTCGATTGCCCTGTTCGAACGCTGAACCCGTCAGGATTTGCCGCGCAGGGCGGCGTCGACCATCTTCCTTAATTCCCCGAAGCCGAAGTGCGGCAGGGGCTGGCCGTTCACGAAGAAGCTCGGAGATTGCATGACGCCGAGGGCGTCGGCGTCGGCCAGGTCCCGTTCGATCAACTGGGCGACCTCCGCTGCGGCCATGTCCTTGCGCAACCGATCCAAATCCAGCCCCAGGCCGGCGATGTGCGGCCAGGCCAGTTCCACCTGCGGCCGGCCCTGCGGCGCCCAGTGTTGCTGCGTGGCCAACAGGGCCTCGAGCGCCGGCCAGAACTGGCCCTGCCGGCGGGCCGCCTCCAGCAGGGCCAGTACCTGGTCGGATCCATCGAAGAAGGGGGCGTAGCGCAGCACGAGGCGGATCCGGTCGGGATGCTCGGCGAGCAGGCCCATGACCAGTGGATGGAAGGCTTCGCTGACGCTACAGGCAGGATCGATGAATTCGACGATGACGACCGGGGCATCTGCCTGGCCGAGGGTCGGTGCATGCGGACGGATCAGCGCTGGCGTTTGCTCCGGTGCAGGCGGGGCGGGCTGCTCATCCCGCGGCAGCAGGATGGCCAGCGTGAAGCCGAGCAGCAGCCCGGCGGCGAGGATGAGGACTCTTACCGGTTTCAAATGACTCCCCTCGGCTGATCGATGTGCAATAGAAAACGGCCCAGGGTTTCGCCCGGGCCGTCGTTCATTATGCTGCGCCGTATCGCCAGCGCCCCGCAGGAAGTGCCCTTGGGGTGCGCCGACTTTTTCTCGGGTCAGTCGCGCTGTCCCGTGAAGGCCAGCAGGAGGTGCAGCAGGCTGACGAAGACGTTGTAGATGCTCAGGTACACCGACAGGGTGGCGCTAATGTAGTTGTCCTCGCCGCCCTGGACGATGCGGTTGATGTCGTACAGGATGT
>CAYYHO010000215.1:0-3688 GCA_964471725.1 uncultured Methyloversatilis sp.
GGGAACAGGTCGACCTTGACGTGCTCGAGGAACTCCGCCGAATCGACGCTCGCCGTCTGCAGGTCGATCAGGGATTGCAGCCACTGGTGCGTGGTGCGCTGCAGTTCCGTCATCGACGCCTCGTCCTTGTAGAGCCAGTGCGAGGCGACGCCGCTGTCGGCGATGTGATGCATCTGGCGGGTGCGGATCTGGAATTCGATCGGCATGCCGTAGGGACCGATCACGGTCGTGTGCAAGGACTGGTAACCGTTCGCCTTGGGCATGGCGATGTAGTCCTTGAACTTGCCCGGCACGGGTTTGTAAAGCGCATGCAGGGCGCCCAGCGCCAGATAGCAGGTCGGTTGGTCGGCGACGATGATGCGAAAACCGTAGATGTCGAGCACCTGCGAGAAGCTCAGGTGTTTGTCGCGCATCTTGCGGTAGATGCCGTAGAGATGTTTCTCGCGGCCCATCACTTCGGCCTCGATGTGGCTGGCCGGCAGGCGCTCCTTGAGCGTGCCGAGGATCTTGCCGACCACCTCGCGCCGGTTGCCGCGCGCGCTGCGCACGGCCTTTTCGAGCACGCGGAAGCGCAGCGGATGCAGGTGGCGGAACGCCTGCTCCTGAAACTCGCAGTACAGCGTGTTGAGGCCCAGGCGATTGGCGATCGGTGCATAAATGTCGAGCGTTTCGCGCGCGATGCGCCGCCGCTTGTCCGGCCGCACGGCATTCAGGGTGCGCATGTTGTGCAGCCGGTCGGCCAGCTTGATGAGGATGACGCGCACATCCTGGGCCATCGCCAGCAGCATCTTGCGGAAGTTTTCGGCCTGCGCCTGCTCGAAGGTCTGGTTCTCCAGCCGGTCGAGCTTCGAGACGCCATCGACCAGGTCGGCGGTCACCTTGCCGAAATCCTGGGCGATCTGCGCCTTGGTGATGGCGGTGTCTTCCATCACGTCGTGCAGCAGGGCGGCGCTCAGCGCCTGCGGGTCGAGACGCCAGTACGCCAGCGTTTCGGCGACGGCCAGGGGATGGGAAATGTAGGGTTCGCCGCTGGAGCGGTACTGGCCGCGGTGGGCATTGGCCGAGAACAGGCAGGCTGCGGCGATCTGATCGACGTCCTCGGGCTTGAGGTAGGTGCGCAGCTGGGCGAACAGGTGCTCGAAATCTTCCGCCAGTTCTGCCGGCGGCGAACTTTCCGGCGTGCCGGCCGCGACCTTGCCGGCAGCAGGAGACAACAGCGCAGAGAGGGGCGCAGTCGGGTGGGGGGCAGCCGCCGCCATGGATACGCCCCCGGGCTAACTCATGCGGGCGTCAGGCCTGCCCGCGGTTGAGGAGTTCCAGACCATACATGCCTTCGGACAGCTCGCGCAACGCCAGCACGGTGGGTTTGTCCCGGTCCACTTCCACCAGCGGCGTGCTGCCCATGGTGATCTGGCGGGCGCGATAGGTCGCGGCCAGGGTCATCTGGAAACGGTTGGGGATGGTCTTCAAGCAATCTTCTACAGTGACACGGGCCATGGCAAGTCCTTTGAATTCAGCGTGATAAGAGATAGCGGAAGGTGTCGGGATGACGGGCGCGCTGCCGTTCGAAACCCAGACGGGAAGCTCGCACCGCTGCGACAAGGTCTTCCAGAGCTTCCTGCAAGTGATTGTTGATTATAACAAAATCGAACTCGCCGACATGGCGCATTTCGCCCAGTGCGGCGGCCACGCGGCGCTGGATCACCTCCGCGCTGTCCTGTCCGCGTGCGCGCAAGCGGCTTTCGAGTTCGGCTATCGAGGGCGGCACGATGAAGATGCCCACCGCGCCCGGCATCAGGGCGCGCACCTGCTGGGCTCCCTGCCAGTCGATTTCGAGCAAGGTATCCCTGCCGCTGCGCATTTCGTCGAGCAGCCAGCTGCGCGACGTGCCGTAGAAGTTGCCATGCACTTCGGCCCACTCGAGGAAATCGCCGCGGTCGCGCATCGCCGCGAAGGTGGCGATGTCGATGAAATGGTATTCACGGCCATCCTGCTCGCCCGGCCGCGGCTGCCGCGTCGTGTAGGAAACGGAGTGGCGGATGCCAGGGTCGCGTTCCATCAGCAGCTTCACCAGCGTCGTCTTGCCGGCCCCGGAGGGCGCAGAAACGATGAATAGAGTGCCTGCGATCACTGTGTCCGGGTTTGCGGCAGCCAGGGCAATGGGTGTGACGTTCATGTCGATCGAGAGATGAATGGGGTGGTCGTCAGCTTACTGGAAAAGTCGGCGCACCCCAAGGGCACTTCCTGCGGGGCGCTGGCGGGATGGCGTCTTGCGTTGTTTACTACTCCAGGTTCTGCACCTGCTCGCGCATCTGCTCGATCAGCAGCTTCAGTTCCAGCGCGATGGCGGTGACGGCGGCCGACACCGACTTCGAGGCCAGCGTGTTCGCCTCGCGGTTGAGTTCCTGCATCAGGAAGTCGAGCCGCTTGCCGACCGCGCCGCCCTTGGCGAGGATGCGCTCGACCTCGGTCAGGTGGGACACCAGGCGCGCCAGTTCTTCGGCCACATCGATCTTGGCGGCAAACAGGCCAATCTCCTGACGGATGCGGTCGTCATCGAGGTTGGCGACCGCTTCGCGCAGCTTGCCGGCGAGCCGCTCCGTGTAATCGGCGATGGCGGCCGGCACCATGGGTTCCACCTGCGCCACGGCGGCGCGCATCCGCGCAGTGCGTTCGCGCAGCACGTCGGCCAGGCGCGCCCCTTCGCGTGCGCGGCTGGCGAGAAATTCGTGCAGCACGATGTCCAGCAAGGCGAAGCTCTCGGCCTGCAGGCGCTCAGGGCTGATGGCGTCTGCCGCCAGCACGCCGGGCCAGCGCAGCACGTCGGCCACGGCGAGCGGCCTGGCCTGTGTCAGGACGGCGCGCACCTCGGCATCCAGGCTGGCCAGTTGGGCGACCAGGGCCAGGTTGGGCGTCACCTGCGGCGCCGCAGCGCTGTTGGGCTGCAGATAGAGCCGGCAATCGAGCTTGCCGCGCGCGATGGCGGCGGCGAGTTTTTCGCGCAGGGGCATTTCGAGAAAGCGCAATTCGTCGCCGCAACGGAAGCCAAGGTCGAGAAAACGGCCGTTGACGCTTTTCAATTCGAGATGGAGATTGGCGTGGCCGAGGTCGCGGTCGGCGGCGGCGTAGCCGGTCATGCTGTAGATGGTCATGGCAGCGGGTGAATGGGTGCGGGAAAGAAACTGTGCGTTGCAACGCGGCAGCTTACCGCGAATCGCCTGGATATCCCAGGCCCGCCACGTCTTGCAGTGATTGTGGCATGCAGAAAAGGCTGATCTTCGGGGCGGGTCGGAACTAAAATGCGCGACTATGCCGTCACCGCAGACCAACCAGCCGCTGCCCTCCGGTCATGTGATCGACGGGTATCGCTTCGAGCACCAGTTGTCGATGGGAGGGTTCTCCATCGTCTATCTGGCCTACGATGCGCAGGGTACGCCGGTGGCCATCAAGGAATACCTGCCGCATGCGCTGGCGCAGCGCCGCGTGGGGCTGGTGCCGCAGGTCGCGGCCAAGAACCTCGAGGCCTTCCAGCGCGGCATGATGGCCTTCTACGAGGAAGGCATCGCGCTGGCGCGCCTCAACCACCCCAACGTGGTGCGCGTCATCAACTTCCTGCGCGCCAACGACACCGTCTACCTGGTGATGCGCTACGAGCGCGGCCGCACCCTGCACGACCACATCCGCAGGC
>CAYYHO010000216.1:0-3687 GCA_964471725.1 uncultured Methyloversatilis sp.
CCGACTGGCGCGCGGTGGTCGATTGCGTGTTGATCGACACGGATCACGACGGCGAGGTCTTCAAGGTCGCGCTGGCCGATGTGCCGGAGCGCAAACAGGATCTGGTTGCCGGGCGTTACGAGCTTGCCGCGTCGCGCCCTGGCGCGACGGCAGCGGTGAAGATCATCGACATGCTGGGCGAGGAATGCGTCATACGCCAGCGGGCTTGACAGCGTGAACAGCGTGCCGAGCCCCGAACTCCTCGCCCCGGCGGGCAGCCTGCGGATGGTGCAGACCGCCTTCGACTTCGGCGCCCATGCGATTTACGCCGGCCAGCCGCGCTATTCCCTGCGCGTGCGGAACAACGAGTTCGGCGACCTCGGCAAACTCGGCGCCGCGATCGACCTCGCCCACATGCACGGCGGGCAATGCTACGTCGTCAGCAACATCTTCCCGCACAACGCCAAGCTGAAGACCTATCTCGCCGACATGGCGCCCGTCGTCGCGCTGCGCCCCGACGCGCTGATCATGGCCGACCCCGGTTTGATGCTGATGGTCCGCGAAGCCTGGCCCGAGATGCCGCTCCATCTATCGGTGCAGGCCAATACGGTGAACCACGCCGCCGTGCGCTTCTGGCAGTCGGTCGGCGTGGCGCGCGTGATCCTTTCCCGCGAACTGTCGCTCGACGAGATCGCCGAGATCCGCCAGGCCTGCCCGGACGTGGAACTGGAAGTCTTCGTCCATGGTGCGCTGTGCGTCGCCTACTCGGGCCGCTGCCTGCTCTCCGGCTACTTCAACCACCGCGACCCGAACCAGGGCACCTGCACCAACAGCTGCCGCTGGTCCTACGACCTCAAGGCCGCTGCTGAAAGTCCAGCTGGCGATGTGTACCTCATCGAGGAGGAATCGCGCCCCGGCCAGCTCATGCCGATCGAGGAGGACGCGCATGGCACCTACATCCTCAACTCGAAGGATCTGCGCGCCATCGAGTACATCGACCAGTTGGTAAAGATCGGCGTTGATGCGCTGAAGATCGAGGGACGCACCAAGTCGGCCTACTACGTCGCGCGCACCTGCCAGGCTTACCGGCAGGCCATCGACGATTCGCTTGCCGGCCGTCCCTTCGATGCGGCGCTGGTAACGCGGCTCGACGACCTCGCCAACCGCGGCTACACCGCCGGCTTTTACGAGCGCCACCCCGACCGGGCATACCAGAACTATCTATCCGGCCTGTCGCAGATGGGCGCCAGCCAGTATGTCGGCGACCTGGTCGCCTATCGTCAGGACGGCCTGGCGGAAATCGCGGTGAAGAACCGCTTCGCGGTCGGCGACCAAGTCGAGCTGATCCATCCCGCCGGCAACTGCAGCGCCGAAATAGTCCGCATGGAGAAAGTCGGCGCTGACGGGACGGCACAAGCCGTCGCCGTGGCGCCCGGCAGCGGGCATCGCGTCTTCGCGCCGCTGCCCGCAGGCAAGGAAGGCGCCTTCCTCACCCGTCTGGGCAAACCTTAAATCGCGGCTTCGTCGGTCTCGCCGGTGCGAATGCGCACGATCTGCTCGACCGGCATGACGAAGATCTTGCCGTCGCCGATCTTGCCGGTGCGCGCCGCCTTGATGATGGCTTCGAGGGCCGTGTCGACCGTCGCTTCGGCCACCACCAACTCAACCTTGAGCTTCGGCAGGAAGTCGACGACATACTCGGCGCCGCGATAAAGTTCGGTGTGGCCCTTCTGGCGGCCGAAACCCTTCACCTCGGTGACCGTCAGGCCGGTGACGCCGACTTCCGACAGGGCCTCGCGCACTTCGTCGAGCTTGAACGGCTTGATGATGGCTTCTATTTTTTTCATTTACTCACTCCATTCGTCGGGATAGCGGGATGTTATCGGATAGCGCCAGTCCTTGCCGAAGGCGCGCCGGCTGATGCGGATGCCCGGCGGCGCCTGGCGGCGCTTGTATTCGTTCCGCTTGAGCAGGCTGACCACGCGTCTGACGTCGGCCTCCGGCCAGCCCTGCGCGATGATCTCGCGCGGGCTCTGATCGCGCTCCATATAGGCTTCGATGATGGCATCGAGCACCGCGTAGGGCGGCAGGCTGTCCTGGTCGGTCTGGCCGGGCTTGAGCTCGGCCGAGGGCGGCCGCACGATGATGTTGCGCGGGATGACGTCGGCAATGCTGTTGCGATATTCGGCCAGCCGATAGACGAAGGTCTTGAAGACATCCTTGATGACAGCGAAACCGCCCGCCATGTCGCCATACAGCGTGGCATAGCCGACGGCCATCTCGCTCTTGTTGCCAGTGGTCAGCACCAGCCGCCCGGTGCGGTTGGAGAGCGCCATCAGCAGCATGCCGCGGATGCGCGCCTGCAGGTTCTCGTCGGTGGTGTCCCAGGCCGGCTTTTCCCCCAGCGGCGCGAACACCGGCGCCAGCAGGGCGGCGAACTGCTCCATCGCCGCCGCGATCGGGATCTCGTCGTACTGCACGCCGAGACGGCGCACCATCTCGCGCGAATCGTCGAGGCTCATCTGCGCCGTCCAGGGCGAGGGCATCATCACGGCCCGCACCTTCTCGGCGCCCAGCGCATCGACGGCGATCGCCAGCGTCAGGGCCGAGTCGATGCCGCCCGAGAGGCCGATGAGGACGCCGGGAAAGCCGTTCTTGCCGAGGTAGTCGCGCACGCCCAGAACCAGCGCGTCATACACTTCGGCCTCGCTGCCGCGTCCGGCCGCCCGTTCGCCGGGCATGATCTGCCCATCCCTGAGCTCGACGACGGCCAGTTGCTCGCGAAAGGCCGGCAGCTGATGCGTCACCCGCCCTGCGGCATCGATGGCGAAGGAAGCGCCGTCGAAGACCAGTTCATCCTGGCCGCCGACCATGTTGGCATACAGGGCAGGCATGCCGGTCTCCTGCACGCGCTTCTTCAGGGTCGCGTAACGGGTCGCCTGCTTGTTCATGTGATACGGCGAGGCGTTCAGCACCAGCAGCAATTCAGCACCCGCAGCGCGCGCCAGTTGCGCCGGCTCCGCTTCCCAGACGTCGGCGCAGATATTCACGCCGCAGCGCACGCCGCCGATATCGAATACGCCCGGGACGCTGCCGGCGCGAAAATAACGCGCCTCGTCGAACACCTCGTAGGTCGGCAGCCGGCGCTTGCGGTAGGCGCCCTCGATGCAGCCGCCCCGCAGCAGGGAGGCGGCGTTGAAGCGGGCGCCCGCGTGCGCTTCCGGATGACCGACCAATACGGCCAGGCCTGGTGTCTGGGCGTGCAGCGCCGTGGCCAAGGCGGCCAATTCGTGTGCGCAGGCCCGGTAGAAATCGGGGCGCAGCAGCAAGTCTTCCGGCGGATAGCCGCACAGGGCCAGTTCGGGCGTCAGCAGCAGGTCGGCGCCCTGCTGCCGCGCTGTGCCAGCGGCGCGCAGGATGCGCGCCGCGTTGCCGGCAACATCGCCGACCGTGCAGTTGATCTGGGCGATCGCGATCTTCAGGCTGGCCAAGTGCGCGCCCCCGTTCGCCCGCGCTCAGAACGCAGGCTTGTCCTTGGCTGTGCTGAAGCGCTCGACGCCCCGCAGGATTTCCTGTTTCGCTGCGTCGGCATCGACCCAACCCTCGACCTTGACGAACTTGCCCGGCTCGAGGTCCTTGTAGTGCGAGAAGAAGTGCGCGATGGCATCTAGGGTGATCTGCGGAAAGTCGCGCGGGGACTCGATGCTG
>CAYYHO010000217.1:0-3641 GCA_964471725.1 uncultured Methyloversatilis sp.
GGCCCTTTCTTGAGCGCTATACTGGGTAGCAATAACAAAATAGCCGTACCGGATAAATATATTAAATAGCGGCGCAGCGCGGCAAACTGTCTGCGCAAGTTGGTTTTTTTGTCCTTTTTGGAGCGAGGCAATGCTTTCTTTTCTTCAGTCCGGCATGCATGGGCAGGTGCTCATGTTGATCCTGATCGTGGCGATGATTCTCGGCGCGGTCAGCAACAAGACCAATTTCTGCACCATGGGAGCCGTTTCCGACTGGGTCAACATGGGCGACACCGGCCGCCTGCGCGCCTGGCTGTTCGCCGTTGCCGTCGCCGTCCTCGGCATGGTGGCGCTGGAAGCCGCCTCCCTCGTCACCCTGCGCAACAACACCATGCCCCCCTACCGCACCGAGAACTTCGCCTGGCTGCGCTACATCCTCGGCGGCCTCATGTTCGGCGTCGGCATGACGCTGGCCAGCGGCTGCGGCACCAAGACCTTGCTGCGCATCGGCGGCGGCAACCTGAAATCGCTCTTCGTCGCCGCCACCATCGCCACGGTGGTGTATTTCATGTTCACCACCCGGTTGTTCGAAATCGCCTTCCTCAGCTGGCTCGCGCCCACCGTCATCGACCTGCGCGCCCTCGGCATCGCCGGCCAGGGCGTCGATGACTTCCTCGTCAAGGCGAGCGGCATGGATGGCGGCACGGCGCGTCTGCTGGCCGGCGCGGCGATCGGCATCGGCCTGCTGGCCTACACGCTCAAATCGAGCGAGTTCCGCAGCAGCCGAGACAACCTGCTCGGCGGCGCGGTGGTCGGCCTCGCGGTCGTCGCCGGCTGGTACATCACCGGCGGCCCGATGGGCGCCCAGTGGGTGGAAGAAGCCATGATGGATGGCGAACCGAACCGGGCCGCCGTGCAGTCCCTGACCTTCATCAGCCCGATCGGAGAAACCGGTCGCTATCTGATGGACCCGACCAACTTCAGCCTGATCCGCGTCGGCGTCGCCTCGGTATTCGGCGTCGTGCTCGGCTCCCTGCTGTATGCGGTGTTCAGCCGCACGTTCCGCATCGAGTGGTTCACCTCCTTCGGCGACTTCGCCAGCCACATCATCGGCGCCCTGCTGATGGGCTTCGGCGGCTTCCTCGCGATGGGCTGCACCATCGGCCAGGGCGTCACCGGCGCCTCGACGCTGGCGCTCGGCTCCTTCATGGCGCTGGCCTCGATGATCATCGGCAGCGCGCTGACCATGAAGGTGCAATTCGCCATGATGGAATGAGACCGGCCCGGGCAACCGGCAGTCTTCCGCCTCGAAGGCTGCGTGCGCCCCTTTTGCTTGCTGCTGCCTGAATATACGCTCAGGGCTTGATGTAGGCGTAACCCCCGCGGGCCTGCAGCTTGGCGAGTTCGGCAACGCCGGAAGGCACGTACTTCGCTTCGGAGACAAACTGGCTCTTTTGCAGGCTGCGGTTGGCCAGGGTGATCTCGCAGATGTTGAACTTCACCCCGCGCAGTTCCAGCTGCTCGATCTGCGTGTGATAGAGGTTGCCCGCCTTGTCCCGCGCATCCTTCATCAGGAAATCGACGCCCAGGGCATGGGTGACCACCACGATCTGCGCATCGGGATTGACTTCCTTGTGGTTGTTGATGTTGCGCAGGGCCGCGCGCGCATCGTTGGAATCGTTGATGTGATAGACCACCTTGTCGGGATGCACATTGGCGGACACGTCGGCAGTCCTGTTGGTCGTGGCGCATCCGCCCAGGGCCAGCGAAACCGCCAGGCACGACGCAGCGATCAGTATTCTCTTGTTGGCTTGCATGGATTCTCCTCTCTCGGTCAGGGGTGTTTTGGCTGGATGCTTGCTCCGCCTGGACTGCTTTACTGGACTCCGCCAATATTCGAAACGTCTCTTCTCCCGGGCCCGCGAGACTTGTTAACCTATGAAGACGGAACAGCCCGGCGTTTTATTCCCTGCCAAGTCAGCAATCTGCGTGCAGAAGATCAAGCGAGCCGAATACGGGCACAATCGACCCCTGTCCCATCCGCTCATAGTCGCCCATAGTCAAAGGAGAATTGCATGAGTACACGCTACGGTTTCGGCAAGCAGGTCGCTGTCGGCTTCGACCAGGCCATCGAACGCGTCACCGCCGAGTTGCAGAAAGAGGGCTTCGGCGTGCTGAGCGATATCGACGTCTCCGCCACCCTGAAGAAGAAGATTGACGCCGACATGCCGTCCTATCGCATCCTCGGCGCCTGCAACCCCGTGCTGGCAAACCAGGCGATTTCGGCAGAGGCGTCGATCGGCCTGCTGCTGCCCTGCAATGTCGTCGTCCGGCAGGATGCCGCCGGCAAGGTCTTCGTCGAGTTCATGGACCCGGCTGCCGTACTCCAGCTCGTAGACAATCCCGCGGTCGCCCCCCTCGCCGCCACGGTGCGCGGCAAGCTCGAAAAGGTTATGCAGGCGCTTTGAGCCCAACCTGAAAAATCCCGGGCAAAAAAGTCGGCGCTGGCGGGACGGCGCCGGCCAGCGGCTTCCCCTTGTCGGGCGAGTAGAGGACTCCCACCTCCCAGTGAGTGCGCCCTTGTCCAGCCTTGTATCTCAAAGGATTTCAGGTCAAAAAATCCCTCGCACCATTCGCCGGCGTACCATCGATGTCTTTCCCAGAAAATCGGTTCGAAGGATTCAGGCGCTGTATTGAAGATGCTGACAATGGTGTTGTGGTGGCGGAAGATCAGCTACATGATCCGGTTGGCTTCCCGCTCGCCGCTGAACTCCGGGGCATTCTCGGTGGAGTTGCCATGCTCATCGACGACCTCGATGGTCCAGCCGGTGTCCGGCAGGTGATAAATCTGAATCTCGATTGATTTGCCGATAACCGTGTAGGTTTGTTGCAGCGAGGAATAGATGAGTTGGCTCTCTTCGCTCATTGTCATACTGCCTCGACACGAAGACCGGCACGGACGGCTGCGTCGCGTTGCCGTTGGTCGGCCGAGATGAAAACATCTGCCTGCAAGGCAACGGCACTGCCAATATGGATGGCATCCATACCACGCAACACATTCGTTTCGAGGCTGGTGATCGATTGCGCCAACACTGCCGGCGTCAGGTCGCAGATGGCGGCATCTTCGATATCCGCCAGCAGCAGGGTTTTCAGCTGCCGGTACTGGGTTTCGTCGATCCTGCCCTCGCGACGAAGGCGACAGAAGGCGGAAACGATTTCTGGTAGTGCGATCGCCGACAATCCGATCTCCGTCGCCTGGTCGCACCAGCTCAGAACAGCCTCTGTGCCAGTCTCGCTGACGTAGCGCTTGACGAATGCCGAGCTATCGAAGAATACGCGCACCCGATTTTCCTCAGATACCCGAGGCGCGCTCCTCGATGATCATGCGGCTGACGGAAACGCCATCGAGCACGAGGGGCTGTGCCTTGCGCCGCTTCCATGATGGGAGATCAGCAACTACCGGAACGATGTCGGCAATGGCCTTACCGTTTCGCAGTACACGCACGGATTCTCCCGACTCGACGATGTCGAAGTAGGTCTTGGCATGGTTACGGACTTCGGTAAATGTGGCCTGCCTCATATTGACCTCGCAATGTACAGATCGATGTAATTATGCATGTTCATCCCGAGTTTTGCCAGCGCAATCGGAAACTCGCAGAGAT
>CAYYHO010000218.1:0-3592 GCA_964471725.1 uncultured Methyloversatilis sp.
GGTGCATCCAGGCCTTGAAGCCGGGCTTGAAGTTGCGGTCGAGCATGCGCTGGCCATGGTTTTCGAGGATGCGCGAGTAGGCGAAACCGCCGAGCAGCGCCTCGCGCACCCGCGCCGGATCGACATCGCTCTTCGCCGCGAAATTGAAGGCCTCGGCCACCGCCAGCACGCCCACCCCGGTGAGGATCTGGTTGCAGGCCTTGGCGACCTGCCCGGCTCCCGATTCGCCGATCCAGGTCACCGACTTGCCCATCTTCTCGAACAGCGGCTTCACCTTGTCGAACACCGCGGCCTTGCCGCCCACCATGATGGTGAGCTGGGCGTTGATCGCGCCGATCTCACCGCCGGAAACCGGCGCATCGAGGAATTCGATGCCCTGTTCGGCAAGCCGGGCGCCGATGGTGCGTGCGGCATTCGGATTGATGGTCGACATATCGACGACGATCAGGCCTTTCCTGCCGCCTTCCGCAATGCCGCCCGCCCCCAGGCAGACGGCTTCGACATCGGGCGCATCGGCGACCATGGTGAAGACGATATCAACCTGCCGGGCGACCTCGGCGGCGCTGGCGTGCGTATGCACGGCAACATCCCTGAAATGATCCAGCGAGGCCGCACGGCGCGCCCAGAGGTGCAGGGTATGACCGGCGCTGACCAGATGCAGCGCCATGGGCCGGCCCATCAGGCCCAGACCGATAAAACCGATATTCATCGCAAATCCTCGTTCAACTTGTTGGAGAGCCTTGCCCAGGACGCCGGTTCAGCTATTGAGCACTTCCGGGTTGAGCAGATTGGGGGGGCGCTGTCCGGTCAGGGCGGCGATCAGATTGTCCGCAGCCAGCATCGCCATGCGCATGCGCGTCGCCCGCGAGGACGAACCGATATGCGGCGTCAGCACCACGTTGTCGAGCGCACAAAAGCGGGTATCCAGCCGGGGCTCGTTCTCGAACACATCGAGCCCCGCTCCGGCAATGCGTTTCTGCTGCAGGGCCTCGATGAGGGCGGCATCATCGACGATGCCGCCGCGGGCGACGTTGATCAGATGGGCGCTCGGTTTCATCAGGGCAAGCTCGGCGGCGCCGATGGCATGATGGGAAGCCGGCGAATACGGCAGCATCAGCACCAGGAAGTCCGCCTGCTTCAACAGCGTTGGCTTGTCGACCCACCGGGCGCTGCAGGCCTGTTCGTCCGCTTCCGCCAGACGCGAGCGGTTGTGGTAGATCACCTGCATGTCGAAACCTGCAGCCCGCCGGGCCACGGCCTGGCCGATGCGTCCCATGCCGAGAATACCCAGTGTGGCATGGTGGACGTCGTTGCCCAGCCAGTCGTCGTGAAACTTCCAGCATTGCCACTGCCCGGCACGCAGCCACTTGTCGGCCGCGACGATGCGGCGCGCCGTTGCCAGCAGCAAGGCCCACACCGTGTCGGCCGTCGTGTCGTTGAGCACGCCCGGCGTGTTGGTCGCCATGACGCCCGCCTGGGTGAGGGCGGGGATATCGAGGTTGTTGAAGCCGACTGCGACGTTGCAAACCGCCTTGAGCTGCGGGACGCTGGCCAGTACACCCGCATCGATGCGGTCGGAAAGGAAGGTGATCGCGCCCTGCTTGCCGGCCAGGCGTGCCGTCAGTTCCGCAGGAGCGAGCGGTGCATCGACCTCGTGATCGTCCACCTCGAAATGCGTGCGCAAGCGCTCGACCACCTCCGGGAACAGCAGACGGCTGATCAGTATCCTGTCTTTCATGCTTGCGCCCCCGGCTCAATCGTCTTTGCTGCGCAGGGTTTCGATGAACTCGTATACCGCCATGGCGGCGCCGATCAGCACGACGATGACCAGCGCGGCATCCTTCAGCTTGATGATCGGCGGCGCAAGAAAGGCCAACAAGGCCAGCAATCCAATCAGTCCTGCAATCAATTTGATGTTCATGATGTGCTCGCTTTTCTGAATATTGCGTGTTCTATTCGATTGCTCCGACCAACCAGCGTGCAGTCCGCAGCAAGCGGGCGTCGTCCCCGACGCGACCGACCAGCTGGACGCCGATCGGCAGTCCGTTGCCCGCCTGCAGGAGAGGCAGGCTGATGGCCGGCATGCCGCAGAAGGTCCACAAGGTGCAGAACAGGGGGTCTCCGGTCGATGCCAGTCCGCGTGGCGCGGCACCGATAACGGCCGGCGTCAGTATGGCGTCGTAGCGGTCGAACACCTCGTCAAGGGCTTCGGTCACGACCGAAATACGCGCCAGGGCAAACAGGTAGTCGATCGCGCGGATGTTCCTGCCGCGCTCGAGTTGGGACCGCAGGGTCTCGGACAGTTTGTCGGCGCCGCGTTCATAGTCGGTCGCGTAGTTGGCGGCCAGATCGGCCTCCATGACGGTTTTGTGCCAGTCAAGGGCCTTGGCAGCCGATTCCGGCAGGACGAATTCGCCGACGAACTGCTCGCCAAGGTGCTCGGCAAGCTCGACAAATCCTGCCTGCGCATCGCCATCGAGCTGCGGCCACCAGGGCGTCTTGATGAGGGCCAGTTTGGGCGGCAGGGGGGGCTCCTCCATGCAAACGCGATGCAGGGGTAGATTGGCACGCGGCTGCATGCCAGGCTCGTCGGCGTCGTAGGCCGTCAGCACCTCGCCGAGCAGGGCAATGTCCTCGACGCTGCGCGCGAAACAGCCCGGCTGGTCGAGACGCTCGGACTGGCGCAGGATGCCCTGGGTGGACACCAGCCCGCGGCTCGGCTTGAAGCCGTACACGCCGCAGAAAGCTGCCGGGCGAATCACCGAACCGTTGGTCTGCGTGCCCAGCGCGAGCGGCACCATGCCGGCGGCAACCGCCGCCGCCGAACCGCTCGAAGAGCCGCCCGGCGTGTGTTCCGGGTTGTGCGGATTGCGCGTCTTGCCCGGTGCATAGGTGGCCAGCTCGGTGGTCACCGTCTTGCCCATGATGACCGCTCCGGCGGCACGCAGCAGATCGACCACCTTGGCGTCATGCCAGGGCTTGCGGCCGGAATGCAGCACGGTGCCATCTTCGGTCGGCAGATCGGCAGTGTCGATGATGTCCTTGATCCCCACCGGCACGCCATGCAAGGGGCCGAGCGGCTTGCCGGCCGCCCGCCATTCGTCGGCACGCCGGGCCTGTGCCAGCGCATGCGCCGGGTCGAAATGCACCCAGGCCTGCACTTCGGGTTCGCGCGCCTCGATTTGCCGGATGCAGGCCCGCACCAGGTCTTCCGCCGCGAACAGGCCGTCCCGGATGCCCTGGGCAGCCTGGCCGGCGCCAAGCCAGTTCAGTTGTTCCATGTCATTCCGTCTCCCGTCAGTTGCCGTAAAGCAGGTCGGGCAGCCAATAGACCAGTTGCGGGAAAATGTAGATCGCCGCCATGGCGACGAACACCATGCTCAGGAAGGGCATGCAGCCCTTGAAGATGGTCACCAGCTGCACGTGCTTGGGCGCCACGCCCTTCAGGTAGTAAGCCGACATCGCCATCGGCGGTGTCAGGAAGGAGGTTTGCAGGTTCAGCGCGATCAGGATGCCGAAGAACATCGGATCGACGCCGAAGTGCGGCAGCAGCGGCAGGAAGATCGGCACGAAGATGATGATGATCTCGCTC
>CAYYHO010000219.1:0-3058 GCA_964471725.1 uncultured Methyloversatilis sp.
CCTGCACGCCTCGACGCAATGCGACATCCGCACGCCGGCCAAGGCGCGCTTCCTGGCCGACGCCGGCTTTTCCCAGCTGGTCCTGGCGCGCGAACTGTCGCTCAAGGAAATCGCCGTTGTGCGTGCGGCGCTGCCCGCCGCCGTCGTCGTCGAGCACTTCGTCCATGGCGCGCTGTGCGTGGCCTACTCGGGCCAGTGCTACATCAGCCATGCGCAGACCGGCCGCAGCGCCAATCGCGGCGACTGCTCGCAGGCCTGCCGCCTGCCCTACACATTGCAAGATGCCGCGGGTCGTATAGTGGCCTTCGAAAAGCACTTGTTGTCGGTGAAGGATAACGACCAGAGCGCGAACCTCCTGCCCCTGATCCAGGCCGGCGTGCAGAGCTTCAAGATCGAGGGGCGCTACAAGGACAGCGGCTACGTCAAGAATGTTACCGGCCACTATCGAAAACTCCTGGACGCGATCTTCGAACGGCATCCCGATCTCGGCCCGGCCTCGAGCGGCCAGACCACGCTCAGGTTCGCGCCCAATCCCGACAAGACCTTCCACCGCGGCTCGACCGATTATTTCACGCATGGCCGCAGCGCCGATCCCGCGCACATCGTCGCCTTCGACACGCCGGCCTTCGTCGGCCTGCCGGTCGGCAAGGTGATCCAGGTGAATGCCGACAGTTTCGCTATCGAAACGAAGGAAGCACTCGCCAACGGCGACGGCCTTTCATGGCTGCACAAGCGCAGCGTCGTCGGCACGCGGGCGAACCAGGTCGACAAGCTGGGCGAAGGCCGTTGGCGCATCTGGCCGAACGACCCGGTCGACCAACTCGCCGGCCTGCGCCCGGGCCTCGTCATCAACCGCAACCGCGACCAAACCTGGGAACAGGCGCTGACGAAGGAGTCCGCCGCGCGGCGCATCGCCGTGGACGCGCATTGCGCCGATACGAATGATGGCTACGCGCTGACGCTCGCCGATAGCGACGGCATCGCCGCCAGCGCGACACTGACGCTCGACAGACAACCCGCGCAGCAGCCCGACACGGCTGCCGGTGCATTGAAAGCCCAGTTGTGCCGTCTCGGCAGCACCGACTTTCAATTGCGCGACTTTTCCGTGACGTGGTCGCAGCCGTGGTTCATTCCGAACTCCGCCGCGAACCAGTTGCGGCGCGACGCCGTCGCCGCGCTCGAAGCCGCGCGACATGCCGCCTATGTGCGCCCCCGGCGCCGCCCTGCGGCCGAACCGCCGACGCCCTATCCGGAAGCATCGCTCTCCTACCTCGCCAACGTCTACAACACCGCCGCGCGCCGCTTCTACGAGAAGCACGGGGTAAAACTCATCGCCGCCGCCTACGAAGCGCACGCGGAGAAGGGCGAAGTCTCGCTGATGATTACCAAGCACTGCCTGCGCCATTCCTTCAACCTGTGTCCGCATCAGGCCAAGGGCGTCACCGGCGTGCAGGGCCAGGTCCGCGCCGAGCCGATGATCTTGGTGAATGGCAATGAACGGCTTACACTGACTTTCGATTGCCGCGCCTGCGAAATGCACGTCGGCGGGCGCATCAAGAAACACGTGCTCGAATCTTCACCACCATCATGACCGGACCGACACAGGAATTCTGGCAGGACCGCTTCGCCAGCGGCAAAATCCCCTGGGATCGCGGCGCGCCGAACCCGCAGTTGGTGCAATGGCTGGCGGATGGCGCGCTCGCACCCGGCAGCCGCGTCATCGTGCCGGGCTGCGGCCAGGGCTGGGAAGTCGCGGCGCTGGCCGGCGCCGGCATGACGGTCACCGGCATCGATTTCAGCCCCGGCGCGCTGGCCATGTGCCGGCAGGTTCTGGAGCGGCAGACTGCGCCGGCACATCCCGCGCTGCTCGTCGATGCCGACGTGCTGCACTGGTCGCCGCCGACGCCGGTCGATGCCGTGTTCGAGCAGACCTGCCTGTGCGCGCTCTATCCCGATTACTGGACGCGCTACGCGGAGCAGCTGCATGCCTGGCTGCGCCCGGGCGGCAAGCTGCTCGCCCTGTTCATGCAGGTGCCGCGTCCGGAAAGCGCCTTCGGGTTCATCGAGGGCCCGCCCTATCACTGCGACATCCATGCCATGCGCGCCTTGTTTCCCGCCACCCGCTGGGAATGGCCGAAGCCTCCCTATGCGCAGGTGGCGCACACCGGCATCGAACGCACCGAACTGGCCGTCGTCCTGGAACGCAAATAAGCTTCATTCAGTTTATTGCGGCGTACCGCTCCAGATAGCGCGTCTCGACCGCAGCTTGCTCCTCCCGCACCTGCGCCGCGATGGTCGGGTAATGGTCGGCCAGGGCCGTGACCACATTGGCATCCAGCAATCCCATGTTCCCCATCGTCCGCAGCTCGGCAAGCACCCGATCCGCGTTGCGGGCGGGGCGATAGGGACGGCGCTCGGCCAGGGCCGTGGCCACATCGGCAACGGCCAACACCCGGGCGCCCAGATCGAGCCTGACCGAGCCGATGCGGCGACTGTAGCCGCTGCCGTCGAGCCGCTCGTGATGGCAGGCTGCCCATTTCGCGGCCTGCCCGAGCCCGCGCACCTGGGCGAGGACTTTATGGGTGTGGTGCGGGTGCTGCTGGATAACGGCAAACTCATCGGCAGTCAGCGCTGCGGGTTTGCAATAGATGGCATTGGGCACTGCCAGCTTGCCGATGTCGTGCAGCAGGCCGGCCAGGTCGAGCTGCTGCAGTTCGCTTTCCGCACAGTCGAGCGCAGCGCCGATGCAACGCGCCATCCAGGCTACCCCGGTCGAATGCGTCACTGTGTACCGCGCCCGGAAATCCGTCATGTCCCTGAACACGCCGGCCAGGGAACGCACCGTCGGGTAATCTAGGCTGGCCGAGCGCAGCAGGTTGCGTTGGCGCAGGCGCTGGCCAAGATCGATAGCGACGAGATCGAGCCAGAAGGTTTCGGCGCCGGCAACGGCATCGAACAGCCCGACCACGTCAGGCTGAATCACCTTGCCGGCGAGCTTGAGCACGTAGGCGTGCAATCGCTCCTGCTGTTCCAGGATGGGCGTGTCGCGGCGGATCTG
>CAYYHO010000219.1:3083-3587 GCA_964471725.1 uncultured Methyloversatilis sp.
CGCAAGGCTCAGCATTTGCGCCCCCAGCACGGCATACTCGCCCAGGCCGCGGCCGGCGCGCTGGTGCTCCGCGATGCTCGTGTGATGCCAATCGACCAGCGGAGCGGCGGGCGCCAGCCAGGACGCCTCGCGCAGCAGCTTGCCGCCGCGCTGGCTGTGCGGGCCGGTAACCGTATCGCTGCCGCTGTGTACGGAGGCCTTCGCCTCCGGCGACAGGGCGCCGATGTCGTGCAGCAGGGCGGCTATCGCCAGGCATTCGGTCTGGTCATAATCCAGCCCGGCCTCCCGCGCCAGCTCGGTCGCCACGAACGCCGTGCGCACCTGGTGGTTCGCCAGCGATGGCGCAGCGGCGTCCTGCGCCTCCGATACGGCGAAGATCAGGTCGGAAAAATTGGCCGTCAGATGGCTCCACACGGCGACACCCCCGAGGAATAGTTCAAGCGAACAGCCAGGGCTGCGCCGCCCGGTGTTTCGCCTCGAAGGCCCTGATCTCGTCCGCATGCT
>CAYYHO010000220.1:0-3585 GCA_964471725.1 uncultured Methyloversatilis sp.
GCCGCGCTTCAGGTCCATCGGGTTCATGCCGGCGGCGACGAACTTCATGCCCTCGCGGACGATCGACTGGGCCAGCACGGTGGCGGTGGTGGTGCCGTCACCGGCGATGTCGGAGGTCTTGGAAGCGACTTCCTTGACCATCTGCGCGCCCATGTTCTCGAACTTGTCTTTCAGTTCGACTTCCTTGGCGACGGAGACGCCGTCCTTGGTCACGGTCGGGGCGCCGAACGAGCGCTCGAGCACGACGTTGCGGCCCTTCGGGCCAAGGGTCACCTTGACGGCATCGGCGAGGACATTGACGCCGCGCACCATGCGCTGGCGGGCGGAATCACCAAACAGAACTTCTTTAGCAGCCATTGTTCATTTCTCCAGTAAATTCGGTAAATGTGTGCAGTTAGCGCCGATCAGGCCTCAACCACGCCCATGATGTCTTCTTCGCGCATCACCAGCAGTTCGTCGCCCTCGACCTTGACGGCCTGGCCGGAATACTTGCCGAAGAGCACGCGGTCGCCTTTCTTGACGGCCATGGGACGCACCTTGCCGTCATCCATGATCTTGCCGGTGCCGACAGCGATGATTTCGCCCTGATCGGGTTTCTCGCCGGCGGAGTCGGGAATGACGATGCCCGAGGCAGTGGTACGCTCGGCTTCGATGCGCTTGACGATCACGCGATCATGCAAGGGACGGATTTTCATGAAGATTTCTCCTTCTGGACAAAAAAACACAGCCACCCGAAAAGGTGACCGCAAGTAATAACCGGATGGTTGGCAACGATTGCAGAGACATGTGCGGAGACACATGATTAGCACTCATCTCCATCGAGTGCTAATAATAGGGGCCATTGGTAGGGTTTTCAAGTGGTATCGGAGTTTTTATCCTGGTTTTTCGGGGTGATAATGCGTAGCCGACTCTTGCGACGACTCTTGCGACTCTTGCGGCCACCACACCATGGGACTTTTCAACTGGTTCAAATCACCGCCTCCGCTGGATGATGAAACGCGCCTGATGGTCGAACGCGCGGTCGCGGCCATCGACCCGATGATCCGCCAGCTTCCCGATTACCAGCGCAAGCTCGCCGCACCGGTGCGCCATGCGCTGGACTACTGCACCGACATCGCCGCCCGCATCCCCGGCCCTTACGAAATCAGCCGCGCGGCGTTCGCCAGCGACCCCATGGTGCATGCCCTGTTCGGCAGCGCCGAGAACATCGAGACCATGCTGGCGACCAGCCAATGCACGCGCGAGCATCTGCAGGAAATGAGCCTGGGCAGCGGCCAGTGCTGTGCCCTGCTGGGCATGCGCCATCGCGAAAAAACCGGCTACGGCACCCGCATCTCCGGCGACGTGCTGCGCCGCGACGAGCCGCAGACGGCCCTCTACTTCAGCGACCATACCCTCTCCGAACCCGCCGCGGACATCGATGCCGTGCGCAACCGTCTGCGCCTCGCCATGTTCGACAGCCTGCTCAAGAGCCTCGCCGGCCAGATCGACAAGCTGCGCACCGAGCAGGCTGCCCTCAACAAGGAACATGCCATCGAGAGCGCCTGGGCGCGCAGCCGGCAAGGGAAAAACCCGGCAGCGCAGAGCCGCCGGCTGGACGAGTTGGGCAAGCGCCTGCAGGCGGTCGCCGCGCAGTTGCAGGCCCCGCAATTGCTCGACATGCTCGTCAAGTGCCTGGCCGCGCCGGAATCCTATCTGCGGCTGACGCCGCTGCAGGTGGCGGTGGACCGCACCGGGGTCATCACCGACACGCCGGGAGCCGGCGATACCTTGAATTTTGCCGAGCTCGCCAGCCGCGACAAGCGCCGCTGGGTGGTGATCCTCGCCCGCATCGACCGCGAAGAGGCGCGACGCGCCCAGGATCGCTTCGAGTCGTCGCGCCGCCACATCGTCATCTGATGCAACATTCATGAAGCGGCTGCTGGCCTGCCTGCTCTTCTGCGGTGCGCTGCCCCTGCAGGCCAGCACTGCAGCCCCGGCAAGCGATTCTCTGCCGACGAACGTGATGCAGGCCCTCAGGCGCGCGGAGATCCCCCTCCAGTCCGTAGCCATCGCGGTACGGCCGGTCGATGCCGGGCGGCCTGCGCTGTCCCACCGCGCTGCCGCGCCGATGAACCCGGCCTCGCTGATGAAGCTGCTGACCACGCTGGCCGCGCTGGAAATGCTCGGCCCGGCCCATACCTGGCGTACCGAGGTGCTCGCCGATGGCGCGCTTGCCAACGGCGTGCTCAACGGCGATCTCTATCTGCGCGGATCGGGCGATCCGAAGCTCACCTACGAGCGGCTCTGGTTGCTGCTGCGCGAACTGCGCGGCCGCGGCCTGGTGGAAATCCGCGGCGACCTGGTGCTCGATGGCACCGCGTTCGCGCCCGCTCCCCACGATCCGGGCGCCTTCGACGGCAAGCCGCTGCGACCCTACAACGTCGGGCCGGACGCCCTGCTGTTCAATTTCGCCACATTGCACCTGACGCTGCTGCCGCCCGCGAACAATGGCGGCACGGTGCGCGTGCTGGCCGAACCGCTGCCGGCCGGCTTCGAAATCGTCAACCGGCTGCAGGCGACCGACGCGCCGCACTGCGGCGAGTGGCGCGAGCGGCTCGAAGCGCAACTGGGCGCCAGCCAGATCGTGCTGTCCGGCCCGTTCCCGCGCAGTTGCGGCGAACGCCGCTGGCATCTGGCAGGCCTGTCCAACGGCGTGCTGCTGCATGGCGTGTTCGCGCGGCTGTGGCGCGAACTGGGCGGCCAGTACGCCGGGCAATTGCGCAACAGTGCGACCCCGCCCGGCGCCGTTGCACTGGCCGTCAGCGAATCACCGACGCTGGGCGAACTGGTGCGCGACATCAACAAGTTTTCCAACAACGTGATGGCACGGCAACTGTTTCTGACGCTGGGCAACCCTGTGGGGAGCAACAAAGTCGGCGCTGGCGGGACGGCAGCGGACACCGCGCTGCGCGCCTGGCTGGCGCAGAAGGGCCTCGATTTCCCCGAACTGGTGATCGACAACGGCTCCGGCCTGTCGCGTCGCGCCCGCATCTCCGCGGAAAACCTGGCCCGCTTGCTGGCAGCCGCCTGGGCCAGCCCGGTGATGCCGGAACTGCTCGCCTCGCTGCCGATTGCCGCCATCGACGGCACCGTGCGCAAGAAATTCAACGGCAACGGCTTCGCCGGCCAGGCTCATCTGAAAACCGGTTCGCTCGAGGGCGTGCGCGGCATTGCCGGCTACCTGCTCGATAGAAACGGACGCCGCCACATCGTGGTGTTCATGGTCAATCATCCCCGCGCGGGCGAGGCCCAACCGGCCTTCGACGCACTGCTGGAGTGGCTATGGCAAGGCACTTCCCAAAGCGCTTCCTGACCCTGCTGCTCGCCTTCGCCGGCATGGTGGCCGGCATCGAGGGCGTGCGCCGTGCCGTTGCCTGGTGGAACGGCGTCCTGTCGGAACCGACTTTTCTCGACTGGCTGCTGATCACCAGCCTGCCGCTGATCGGCTGGCTGTGGTGGCGCCATCTGTCGCCCTTCGGCAAGGGCCGCGGCCGCAGCCTGGAAGAACCGCCCGCCGAAATTCTGGCGCAACTGCGCGCCTTT
>CAYYHO010000221.1:0-3569 GCA_964471725.1 uncultured Methyloversatilis sp.
TACCTTAGCTTCCCAAGCTAAAGAAGAGGGTTCGACTCCCTTCACCCGCTCCACCCCCCCATGCCCACCTTCGCCCAACGCCTGATCGACTGGCAGATAAACCATGGGCGTCACGACCTGCCCTGGCAGCAGACCACCGATCCCTACCGGGTCTGGCTGGCGGAAATCATGTTGCAGCAGACCCGGGTTGGCAGCGTAATCGGCTATTACCAACGATTTCTTGAGCGCTTTCCCGCTCTCGACGCGCTCGCCGACGCCCCTGTCGAGGCGGTCATGGCGCTTTGGAGCGGTCTCGGCTACTACGCGCGGGCGCGCAACCTGCACGCCTGCGCGCGCACGGTGATGCAGCAGCACGCCGGCCGATTTCCGCGCGACCCGCAGGCGCTGGCGCAGCTGCCGGGCATCGGCCGTTCGACGGCCAATGCCATCGCCGTATGCTGCTTCGGCGCCCGCGCGCCGATCCTGGACGGCAACGTCAAGCGGCTGCTGTGCCGCTACCTCGGCATCGAGGGCTTTCCCGGCTCAGGCACAGTGAGCCGCCGGCTTTGGGAAGAGGCCGCCGCACTCCTGCCGGAACGCGATGTGGCCCGCTACATCCAGGCGCAGATGGACATGGGCGCGACGCTGTGCACCCGCCACCGGCCGCGTTGCGGGGAGTGCCCGGTCGCCGCGGCCTGCGTCGCCCGGCGCGCGGGACGGGTCGCCGCGCTGCCGACCCCGCGTCCGCGCATGGAAGTGCCGGAGCGCTTTGTCACCCTGCTGGTGCTGCACGCCGGCGATCGGGTCTTGCTCGAACGGCGCCCGCCGGCCGGCATCTGGGGCAGCCTGCTGTCGCTGCCGGAGTTGCCGGAAGGTACGCCGGCCGCCGAGTACGCCGCCCGGCATCTCGGCGTGGCGATCGACGCCGCTCAGTTCGCCATCCAGCCAGCGCCGACTTTTTCCCACCGCTTCACCCACTTCCGTCTGCACATCCGGCCGCTGTTCTGCGAAGTGGCAACCTCGCACGATGCACGCCTGGCAGAGCCGGGCCTGCGCTGGGTCAGCAAAGACGAACTGGCCAACGCCGCCCTGCCCGCTCCGGTGCGGCGCTTGCTAAACGAATACACAGCAGCTTTCCCGCCGGGCCGCCCCAAGGGGAAGCGGCCCGCGCCGACAGGCGCAATCCGCCCTGGCAATAAACATGGTGACCCGTAACAATCGAGCGTAGCGAGCCACAGTCACCTCACCCGTGGGGGAGGTCGGGAGGGGGCATGTCTATCAGCGGGATTCCTTGATCAGGCGATCGTTGAGCGGCTGCACCGGCCGTGCGTTGTTGGGGTAGAGACGCGCGAAAATGCCGATCTGCTCGCGCGATACCTGCAGCGGCTCTTTGTACACCACCCACACCACGTTTTCGGTGCACGGCGGGATCGTCAGCGAGCCCATGTGGGTGTAGTAGTCGCGCCCGGCCGGCAGCAGCTTCATGAGGTCGATGGCCACATCCGGCGGCGCGACGTCCATGCCGACCTCGAGCGGCAGGTGGTTCCACAGGGTCTGGATCAGCGGGTGCTCGCTACCCTGCTCCAGCAGCACGGCAATGATCAGGCGGTTGTGGTCGAAGTCCTTGTGCACCAGATGAACGGACATGTCGTAGGCCCTGCCGTTGACGCGCACTTCCGCGGGGCGGTGAAACAACAGGTGCTGGAGCTGGTAGCGCTGGCCGGTGAGCTTGATCGTGTTGCCCTCGGCGACATCGACCTGGATGGTCTGGCCATTGTCGGTGATGCGGAACTGCGTCGGACGGTAATCGAACCTGATCGGGTCGAGGTCGACCTTGATGCCGCCGCGGATGTCGATCGGCGACTGGCGCTTGCCGATGCCGCAAGCGGCATAGCTGGGGTGCAGCTTTGCCCAGTTCTCCGGCGCACCCGGCCCGGCATAACCCCAGCGCAGGTTTTCGAAATACTCCGGCGGACTTGCCTCCTTCGCTGCAGCGGCCTTGCGCGGCCCGGAGGTAGCCAGCTGCAGTTCGCGTTGCTGGCGGCTGAGTTCCGGGAGGAGCTTCTGCTCGGGCATTCGCAGCGCAGGCCGCGTCGCCGGCACGGCAGGAACGACCCGCGCGGGCGGCGGCGAGTAGGCCGGCTTGGGGGCGGGTGCAGGTGCAGGCTTAGGCGGAGCCATGGCAGATGCCCCAGATGCCCCAGGTGTCGCATTGGCGCTCTTATAGGGATCCTCGGCCTTGGACTTGTCGATCGGGATTTCGAACAGGCGCGGCTTGTCGGCCACCTGCACGCTGCGCGGCGCCGTGGAATCGGCAACGCCGACCATCTCGGCATGCATGGCGCGCGGCGGCGCCTCATTGGCAGGCTTGTCGGCCTCGGTGGTCTGTTTGGCGGTCTGTTTGGCGGCCCGTTTGGCGTCCTGTGCCGCCGCCTGTTTCATCTCGGCCGCGGTGCGCGGCTTGCAGGCTTCTTCCAGAAGGCGGGCATCGAGGCTGCCCGGCCTGGCGCTCATCTGCTGTTTTTCACCCACTTTCTCGCTGCGCATTTCGCGGTTTTCGAGCAGGTAAACCCTTTGCTGGGTAGCGAAACTGCCTTTGGCGCAATCGTAGTGGTTCAGCGCCTGCACGACGCTGTAGCGCATCTGGTTCTCGAAATCCAGCACGGGATGATCCAGCGTCAGGCGCGTCCAGGCGGCGGTCCTGCCGCCAGGCAGGCGGCTGATGCGGCTCTTGTCGATCTCGACGGTACTGCCTGCGCTGCTGGCCACAGCCTGCCACTGTCCGGCTGCGGACATGGCCGGGAGCGTCAGGAGCGTAATGGTCAAAGCCGATACGGGCAGGTAGTCTCTTGCGGACATGGGAATTCCCCTTCTTCTTTACGTCTGCGAATTTACGGCAGGGTTTGAAAGTACTTTAGGCAGGCTCCTAGCGGTAAACTCGGGGGCACTGCCTCCTTGCTGGCTGCGTGGTTGCTTTCCCGCACCGATTCCAGTAGCTTCGAGTGTTATCCAACAAGCTGTCCAACAGAAAACCCCAGAGAGCCCCCCGCATGAACGCTCACGAAAAATTCGTCGCCGCCGTGGCGCAGGTCGATGGCGCTGCCATCAAGCCCCTGCCCAATTCGCGCAAGGTCTACGTCACCGGCTCGCGTCCCGACATCCGCGTGCCGATGCGTGAAATCGCCCAAGCCGACACGCCCACCAGCATGGGCGGCGAAAAAAATCCGCCCATTACTGTCTACGACTGCTCCGGGCCCTACACCGACCCGGCAGTGAAGATCGACCTGCGCCATGGGCTCGCCCCCCTGCGCATGCCCTGGATCGAGGCGCGCGGCGACAGCGAGTGCCTGCCGCAGCAGTCATCCGACTACGGCCGCGCCCGGCTGGCCGATCCGGCCCTCGCCGGTCTGCGCCTGGAGCATGCCCGGCAGCCGCGGCGTGCCAAGGCCGGCATGAACGTCACCCAGATGCACTATGCGCGTCAGGGCATCGTCACGCCCGAGATGGAGTTCGTCGCCATCCGCGAAAACCAGCGCCTCGAGGGCCTTTCCGAACTGCTGAAGACCCAGCACGCCGGCCAGAGCTTCGGC
>CAYYHO010000222.1:0-3505 GCA_964471725.1 uncultured Methyloversatilis sp.
CTTCGAACTGGTCAATCCGGATTCGGACCCGCGTTACAAGGAACTCTGGCAGGACTATTACGAGATGACTTGCCGCAAGGGCGTCAGCGTCGAATACGCCAAGCGCGAGATGCGCCGTCGCACTACCCTGATCGGCGCCATGCTGGTACGTCACAACTATGCCGATGCCATGCTGTGCGGCACCTTCGGCAAGCATTCGCTGCATTTGCGCTATATCGCCGAGGCCATCGGCCGCTGCCCCGGGATCGAGAACTACTATGCGATGAACATGCTGATCCTGCCGAACCGCACCCTGTTCATCGGCGACACCTACGTCAATTACGATCCGACCGCGGCGCAACTGGCGGAAATGACCCAGCTGGCTGCCGAGGAAGTGCGGCGCTTCGGCCAGGTTCCCAAGGTCGCCCTGCTGTCGCATTCGAGTTTCGGCAACGAGAACACGCCGACGGCATGCAAGATGCGCGCCGCGCTGGCACTGTTGCGCAGCCAGGCGCCCGACCTCGAGGTGGAGGGCGAAATGCACGGCGATGCGGCGCTCGACCCGGACATCCGCCGCCTGGTCTTCCCCAATGCCAACCTCTCCGGGCCGGCCAATCTGCTGATCATGCCGACCCTCGATGCCGCCAACATCGCCTTCAACCTGCTCAAGACGGCGGCCGGCGATGGCCTGACGGTGGGCCCCCTGCTGCTGGGTGCGGCACGCCCGGTGCACATCCTGACGCCGACGGCAACGGTGCGCCGCATCGTCAACATGACCGCGTTGTTGTCGGTGGAAGTGGCGCAGGGACAGGGTTATGGCGCCCTCAGGTAAGCCGCCTGCCTGCCCCCATCGTTTCGATGGGGGCAAAAGTTGCTGACAACATCCTAGAAATGGGTGTAGGATGTCGCTGCAATTACTTAATTTGAATGATTTAAATCCGATAAATATCGAACCGGATTTAATGCTTTGAGTAGTCCGCCGGGCTGTTACACTGGCGCCCTTGATTCAGTTGGCTGGAAACCGTGCCCATGAATTCGACCCCCAAAAGTTTGCTGGCCTGGCTCGTGATGGCGTGTTTGGTGTTCGGCAGTGCGATCGATGCCACCGCGGCGACTCCGGAAAGGAAACCGGTCGCCAGCAAGAAACCCGTGGCCAAGCCGGTCGGCAAGAAAGCGGCCAAGCCAACGCCCCGCAGCAGCAAGCCTGCGGGAAGAACCGCCAAGAAGCCGGCAGTCGAGGCTTCCGCCGCGGATCAGCACGACGGCGTGACGCCGAAGCTGGCTTCCACGGTCGCCGTCGTCATCGACCAGGCGAGCGGCGATGTGCTCTATGAAAAGAATGCCGATGCGGTAGTGCCGATCGCCTCGATCACCAAGCTGATGACGGCGATGGTGGCGCTCGATGTGCATCCCAACCTGGCGGAAACCCTGACGATCGGCAAGGACGACATCGACTACCTGAAGGGCACCCATTCGCGGCTCGCCGTCGGCACCCGATTGACGCGCGAGGAGATGCTGCGGCTGGCCCTGATGTCGTCGGAGAATCGCGCCTCCTCGGCCTTGTCGCGCCATTACCCCGGCGGCCGCGATGCCTTCATCGCCGCCATGAACCGCAAGTCGCAGGAACTCGGCCTTACCGACACGCGTTTTTCCGATCCGACCGGCCTGACCGCCGAGAATGTCTCCAGCGCGCGCGACCTGAGCAAACTGGTCGATGCCGCGCACCAGTATCCGCTGATCCGCGAATTCTCCACCCTGGAGGAACACCAGGTGGCGATCAGGGGCCGCACGCAGACCTTCCGCAATACCAACGCCCTGGTGAAAAGCGACACCTGGAGCATCGGCCTGTCGAAAACCGGTTACATCAGCGAGGCGGGCAAGTGCCTGGTCATGCAGACCTGGCTCAACAACAAGCCGACCATCATCGTGCTGCTTGATTCCTGGGGCAAGCTGACCCGCGTCGGCGACGCCAACCGCATCAAACGCTGGATCGAAAGCATCGCCAGCAGCCCGGATGCGTTCAAGGGATAAGTCGAGGCCAGTCTTTCCGCCCCCGCTGCTTACGGCGCCGTCCCGCACGGCGAGAGCAATTCAATCAGCCAGATGGAGAATCCCGTCCCATGCGCGTTGCCCTGTTTGTGACCTGTATGGTCGATCTGATGCGCCCGCGCATCGGTTTCGCCGCCCTCGAACTGCTGGAGGCGGCCGGCTGCACGGTCGAAGTGCCGGAAGGACAAACCTGCTGCGGCCAGCCGGCCTGGAACAGCGGCGACCGGGCGGCTGCTGCGGCGCTGGCAAAGAAAGTCATCACGGAATTCGAGGGCCGCGGCTATGTCGTGGCGCCGTCCGGTTCCTGTGCCGACCACATCCGCA
The DNA here is from genome assembly GCA_964471725.1 of uncultured Methyloversatilis sp. GTDB lineage: Bacteria > Pseudomonadota > Gammaproteobacteria > Burkholderiales > Rhodocyclaceae > Sulfuricystis. Next base: position 2,353 of record CAYYHO010000222.1, read on the forward strand.
ACGAGTATCCGGCCATTCTCGCCGACGAGCCGGAGTGGCATGCGCGCGCGCTGGCGCTCGCCGGCCAGGTCTATGAACTCACCGACTTTCTGGTGAATGTCGCCCGCCTGGAACGCTTGCCGGGCAACTTTGCGGGCAGCGTCACCTACCATGACTCCTGCACCGGCCTGCGCAGTCTCGGCATCAAAGAGCAGCCGCGCGCCCTGCTCGCCAAGGCGCCGGGCGTGGCGCTGAAGGAGATGGTTCACGCGGACGAATGCTGCGGCTTCGGCGGCGCCTTCGCGGTCAAGTTCGGTGAAATATCGGCAGCGATTGCCGAGCGCAAGTGCGGCAACGCCCGTGCCAGCGGCGCCGACACCATCGTCGGCGGCGACCTGGGCTGCCTGCTCAATATCGAGGGCAAGTTGCGCCGCATGGGTGACGAAACCACCCGCGTGATGCATATCGCCGAAGTGCTGACCGCCAGGGAGTAACGATGGAATCCGCCTCCCGTCGTTTCAAGGCCAATGCCGCCGCTTCGCTGGCGAACCCGGTGCTGCAGGCCAACCTGAAGACCGCCAAAGGCAAGTTTGTCGACAAGCGCGCCATCGCCATCCGGGAGATCGACGATTTCGAGGGCTCGCGCGAGGCGGCAAAAAAGATCCGCGACCAGGTGCTGCAGCATCTCGACCTCTGGCTGGAAAAGTTCGAGGCCAACGCCATGGCGCGAGGCGCCACCGTCCTGTGGGCGAAGGACGGCGCGGAAATCTGCCAACATGTCGCGCAAATCGGCCAGCGCCACGGCGTCAAGAAGGCCGCCAAGTCGAAGTCGATGCTCTCCGAGGAGGCCAAGCTCAACCTGGCGCTGACGGCGGCTGGCATCCGGCCGATCGAAACCGATCTCGGCGAATACATCCTGCAGATCAACGACAACGAGGCGCCTTCGCACATCATCGCCCCGGTGGTGCACAAGAGCCTCGACGAGGTCGCCGACCTGTTCCACCAAGTGCACGGAACGCCGCGCAAGACCGAAATCCCGGCGCTGACGCGCGAGGCGCGCGAGGTCTTGCGGTCTCACTTCCTGACCGCCGACATGGGCATCTCCGGCGGCAACTTCCTGGTCGCCGAGACCGGCTCGGTCGCGCTGGTCACCAACGAGGGCAACGGCCGCATG
>CAYYHO010000223.1:0-3451 GCA_964471725.1 uncultured Methyloversatilis sp.
GCCTCGACACGCCGACCTGCGCGACCTCGACGCGCAAGTTCAACGAGCAGGCCGCGGCACTGAACAATGCCGTGGTGCTGGTCGTCTCCGCCGACCTGCCGTTTGCCGCCGGTCGCTTCTGCTCGGTCGAGGGCCTGAAGAACGTCGCCCACCTGTCCACCTTCCGCCATCCCGAATTCATGGCGGCCTGGGGCGTGAAGATGGCCGAGGGCCCGCTCGCCGGCCTGACAGCGCGCGCCGTCTTCGTCCTCGACGAGAACAACAAGGTGCTGCACAGCCAGCTGGTGTCGGAGATCGCCGACGAACCGGATTACGCTGCCGCGCTGCAGGTGCTCTGAGCCGATTCCACATTGAAACGGCAGCCGCTGCCTGCGGCTGCCGTTGTGTTTTCAGGCCTGCGCGCGCGTCGTCGCGACGAGTCGCGGCGGCCAGGCCGAACGGTCGAAAAATTCATCGAGCACCGGCGGCGGCAGCGGCCGGCAGATGTGGTAGCCCTGCAGACTGTCGCAATGCAATTCGGTCAGGCGCGCGAGGGTCTCCGCGTTTTCCACGCCTTCGCCGACGACACGCAATCCCAGGTTGTGGGCCAGTTCGATGGTCGAATGCACGATCACCGCGTCGTCCTTGTTGTCCAGCATGTCCTTGACGAACGAACGGTCGATCTTGATCTCGCTGACCGCGGTCTGCCGCAGGCGCTGCAGCGACGAATAGCCGGTACCGAAATCGTCGATCGAGAGGCTGACATTGCGGGCACGGATACTGGCGACGACGGCGGCGAGCCGCTCGAGATCGCCCAGGAAGACGTTTTCGGTGATTTCGAGCGTTACGCCGTCGAGCGTGTCATGCGTGTCGAGGAAAGCCATGAATTCGGGATTCATCAGCACGCCGGGCGGCACGTTCACGGCGATGTCGAGGTTCCAGCCGCGCTTGCGCCAGGCCTCGCGCTGCCGTAGCGCGGCGTCGATCGCCCAGCGGGTAAACGGCAGGATCAGGCCGGTCTGATCGAGCGCGGTGATGAACATGTCCGGCGGCACCATGCCGCGCTGCGGATGCAGCCAGCGCGCCAGCGCTTCGCAGCCGGTGATGCGGCCGCTCGCCAGCTCGAGCTTGGGCTGGTAGAAGAGGGTGAATTCTTCCCGGTCGAGCGCCTCGCGCAAGTGCTGGATGAGGGCGTAGCGCCCTTCCGTCGCCGCATCCCGCGCCGGATCGAAGACATGCACGCCGGTGCGGTCGCGCTTCGTTCCGGTCATGGCGAGATCGGCATTTTTCATCAGGGTGCTGAGATTGCTGCCATGGATGGGGTAGGCGGCGATGCCGATGCTGGCGCTGACCGCGATGCGCTTCTTCCCGACGTTGATGCCGGCGGCAAGCTGCGCTTTCATTGCCTGTGCCAGCGCGAGCGCTTCGTCGGTGTCCGCAGCGCAGAGCAGGACGGCAAATTCGTCCCCCGATACCCGGCTCAAGGTGCTGCCCGGCTTGAGCAGGCCGCTGAGCTGTGCCGCGATGGCCTTGAGCAGCGCGTCGCCGGTCTCCTGGCCGTAGTCGTTGTTGACGTCCTGGAATTTGTCGAGGTCGATGAGCAGGATCGCCAGCGGTGCGGCGCTCGCCCTGGAGGCGTCGATTTCATGCTGGACGCGGTCGCGGAACAGGGAGCGGTTCGGCAGGCCGGTGAGGGGGTCGAACAGCGACATCTGCTCGAGTTGGCGGTTGGCGGCATTCAGGCGCTTGTTGAGGCGGTGCAGTTCGAGCTGGTGACTCTCGGCATCGCGCCGCGCCTGCTCCACCTTTTCCATCGCCATGGCGTTCTCGATGGCGATGGCCGCTTGCGCCGCGAAAAGCTGCAGGAGATTGAGGTCGCGCCGGGTGAAATCGCCGCCTCCTTGCTTGTTGATGCCCGCGAGACCGCCAAGGAAGCTGTGGCGACCGATCAGCGGCACGAGCAGGATGGCGCCTGCCTCGTGCTCCCAGAGATTGCGCTCCTCGGCATTGAGTTCGTCGAGCGCGCCCAGCCACCAGGGCCGCTGGTGGCGCAGCACCCAGCCGCACAGGCCGACTTCGATCGGCAGCGTCTGGCCGACGATCTCGTCGGCGTTCCCGCCCGCGCCAGCACGGTAGGTGTAGGCCCGGCGGTCTGCCGTCAGCAGCGGCACCAGAACCGTTTCGGCCTTGATGAGCACGCGTGCGCGCGCCGCGATGGCTTCGAACACCCGATCGAGATCGAGTTCGCTGCCGATCAGGCGCGCCGTGTCCAGCAGCAGGGCGATCTCGCTTTCGCGCTCGCCGAGTTCCTGCCGCAGGTTTTCCAGTTGTCGATGCGCTTTCGTCTCGCCGGCCATCGGTCTGTCTTGAATCAGTCCAGCACGTGCGAGACGAGTCCGTCCGCCAGCTTGGGCTCGAACCAGGTCGATTTGGGCGGCATGACCTGATGGCTGTCCGCAACGGCCATCAGCTGGTCCATCCGGGTCGGATACATCGCGAAGGCCGCGGCCATTTCGCCCGAGTCGACACGTCTCTCCAGTTCGGCGAGGCCGCGCATGCCGCCGACGAAGTCGATGCGCTTGTCGCGGCGCAGGTCGGCGATGCCGAGGAGCGGCCCGAGCACGTGGTCGGAAAGCAGCGAGACGTCGAGTCCGGCGACCGGGTCCCTGCTAAGCAGCCCGGGATCGATGCCGAGCCGGTACCAGCGGCCGGCCAGGTAGAGGCCGATCTCGCCGGGCGTGGCGGGCTTGACCGCGACGTCGCTCGGCGTGACTTGGAACTTCTCGCCGAGGCGGACGAGGAATGCGTCGGGGCCCAGGCCATTGAGATCCTTGACCACGCGGTTGTAGTCGAGGATCTGCATCTGGCTGTGGGGGAAGATCACGGCAAGGAAATAATCGGAGGACAGCTCGACGTCGTCCTGGCGCCGGGCGGCGGCGACGCGCGCGGCGGCGGCCGAGCGGTGGTGCCCGTCGGCGATGTAGAGCGCCTCCATGCCGTCGAAGCAGCGCGTGATCGCGTCGATCCGCGCGGCATCGTTGCAGATCCAGATCTGGTGACGGATGCCATCGTCGGCCGTGACGTCCGCCGCGGGTTCGCCCCGGGCAATGGCGGCGATCAGCTCATCGGCGCTTTGCGCGGCCGGATAAGCCAGCAGCACCGGGCCGGTCTGGGCATCGAGCGCCTCGATCTGGCGCACGCGGTCGTCCTCCTTGTCGGGACGCGTGAACTCGTGTTTCTTGATGCGGTTGTTGTTGTAGCAGGGCACGGCGGCGACGCCGACCAGGCCGGTTTGCACATGCGCCCCCATGGTGAGGCGATACGCGTAGTAGCAGGGCGCGGGGTCGCGCGTCAGCACGCCGGCCTCGATCATGCGTGCCAGGTTCTCGGCGGCCTTGGCATAGACGCTGGGGTCGTAGGGATCGGTTTCCGGCGGCAGGTCGATCTCCGGCTTGGAGATGTGCAGGAAGGA
>CAYYHO010000224.1:0-3423 GCA_964471725.1 uncultured Methyloversatilis sp.
CGCGCGCATGCCGCCCAGGAACGAGCACACCAGGATGCCGCCCAGACCCAGGAAGATGCCGATCTCGAACGCCACGCCGGTCAGGCGGGTGGTGATCAGGCCCACGCCGTAGATTTGCGCCACCACGTACACGAACGAAACCAGGATCGCCGCGCAGATGCCGATGAAGCGCGGCAGGTTGCCCTCGTAGCGCGCCCCGAGGAAGTCGGGAATCGTGAACTGCCCGAACTTGCGCAGGTACGGTGCCAGGAACAGCGCCACCAGGCAGTAGCCGCCGGTCCAGCCCATGATGAAGGCCAGGCCGTCGTAGCCGGTCAGGTAGAGCGTGCCGGCCATGCCGATGAAGCTGGCAGCCGACATCCAGTCAGCGCCCGTCGCCATGCCGTTGAACACCGCAGGCACGCGCCGGCCGGCGACGTAGTATTCGCCGACGTCCGAAGTCTTCGACATGAAGCCGATGCCGGCATAAAGTCCGATGGTGGCGAACAGGAAGATATAGCCGAGGATCCTGTTCGGCACGCCCATCATTTCGAGGATGCCGACGAAGATGACGAAGGCGACGAAACCGCCGGTGTAGAAGCTGTAGTAGCGCTTCAGGTTGGCGGTGAATTGCGATTGGCTCACTGTGCTCATCAGTCATCCTCCCCTTCGTGGACACCGTATTCCTTGTCCATGCTGTTCATGTAGCGCGCGTAGTACCAGATGATCGCCACGTACACGATCAGCGCTCCCTGTGCGCCCATGTAGAAACCCAGCGGGCCGATGAAGGTGATTTCGTTGAGTTCGCGGGCAAACCAGCTGGCGACGAATGTGACAACAAACCAGATCGCCAACAGGATCGCGGTGATCCTGAGGTTCTTGTTCCAGTAGTCCTGGTGTTTCTGGGTGAGCTGCATAGATGGCCTCCTCGTTGATTGGACTTTTTGCCAATATCCATTACGGCGGGGGCGATCATCGGCCGCGAACCTGACACAAAACTTACTTCACACGATAAAACCTTGCTGCAGTGCGGCATCCAGGGCCTTGAGCAGCCCTTTCTTATGCCTGCGTGCCGGGAAATTTCAGCCGGATCAGGGTGCCGCATCCGACCGGGTTGTCGCTAACCTCGATGTCGGCCCGATGCAATTCGGCGATCTCCCGCACGATGGCCAAACCCAGTCCGCTACCCTCGGCATCCGTACCCAACACCCTGAAAAATCGATCGAATACCTTATTCTGGTCTTCGCGGGCGATGCCAATGCCGGTATCTTCGACTTCGAGGATCGGCCCCGACGCACTGCGCAGGCGCACCGTTACATGCCCGCCCGGCGGGGTGTATTTGATGGCGTTGTCGATCAGGTTGTCGAGCATCTCGCGCAGCAGCAAAGGCACCCCGTCTATTTTTATATTTTCCCCCGCCGCATCGAAGCCCAGATCGATATTGCGGGCCAGCGCACGCGTCACGCAATGGGTGACGACCTCGCGCGCCAGCAAGTCGAGATCGACCGGCTCCTGCGCCGGCGGCCGCTTGTGGCTGGCCTCGGCGCGCGCCAGTTGCAACAGCTGGTTGGTCAGGTGGGCGGCACGGTCGACGCCGGCGGCGATACGCTGCAGGTATTCATGCAACTGCTGCCCGTCCGTCTCGCGCAGGGCCAGTTCCGTCTGCATCTTCAAGCCGGTCAGCGGCGTCTTCAACTGATGGGCCGCGGCATCGATGAAGCGCTGCTGGGCATCGAGGTTGTCCTGCAGCCGCCCCATCATGTCGTTGAAGGCAGCCACCATCGGCTGCAGTTCTTCGGGCACGTTGCGCAGATTGATCGGCGACAGGTCGTCGGCGCGCCGTTGCCGGATGCGTGACTGCAGGCGCGTCAATGGCGTCAGACCGCGCGTCAGGCCGACCCAGACCAGAATCGCCGCCAGGGGAATGATGGCGAACTGGGGCAGCAGCACGCCCGAGATGATGCGCGACGACAGCACATTGCGCTGCTTGCGCGTTTCGGCAACCTGCACCAGCAGGGGCCGCGCATCGCCCGGCAGCGGCAGGTACCGATAAGCGACGCGGACGCGCTCCCCCATGACGCTGTCGCTGCGGAACTGCACGGCGCCGCCCGGCTGCTTGCGGCCCAGCGGCAGCACCGGAACCGCCGGCTCGCCCGCGATCAGGTCGCCGCCGACGACGGCAACCTGGAAGTACTGCTTGTCGACATCTTCGTCCGCCATCCGCGCGGCGGACGTCTTCGGCAGCGTCACCGCAATGCCGTCGGGCGTGATGACCAGGTTGCGGACGATCTGGGCAACCTGCTCGGCAATAACATTGTCATAGGGCTGGTTGGCGATCTCCTCGGCCACGTGATGCGTGACGGCAATCGAGATGGGCCACACCAGCAGCAGGGGCGCCAGCATCCAGTCGAGGATTTCCCCGAACAGGGAGTTGAGCGCCGGCCTGGGATCGCTGAATACGGATGGGCGCCTGATCTTCTCAGGCTCCGCCAAGCGCTTCTCCACCCGACTTGTCGAGGCAATAGCCGAGGCCGCGCACCACGGCGATGCGGATGCCTGACGGCTCCAGTTTCTTGCGCAGGCGATGGATATAGACCTCGATGGCGTTGGTGCTCAATTCCTCGCCCCAGCTGCACAGGTGATCGACGAACTGCTCCTTGCTGACCAGCCGTCCGACCCGCAGCAGCAGGATTTCGAGCAGCGCCAGTTCGCGCGCGGACAGGTCGAGCGGCTGGTCATGACAGCGGGCGATCCGATCAACCTGGTCATAATTGAGGCAGCCGTATTCGATGCGGCTGGGCAGGGCGGTGCCGCGGCGGGTCAGCGCCCGCACGCGCGCCTCGAACTCGGGCAGGGCAAAAGGCTTGGTCAGGTAATCGTCCGCGCCGGCATCCAGCCCGCGCACCCGGTCGTCGAGGCCATCCTGCGCCGTCAGGATCAGCACGGGCAAGCCATCCTTGCGCGCGCGCAAGCGCTTCAGCACCTGCATGCCCGGCAGGCGCGGCAGCCCGAGATCGAGAACCAGCAGGTCGAAGCGCTGCGCCGCGAGCGCGCTGTCGGCATCGACGCCGTTGTCGACATGATCGACCGCGTAGTTGGCCTTGCGCAGCGCCCGCACGAGCCCATCGGCAATGATTTTGTCATCTTCGGCAAGCAATACCCTCATGGGCACCTCAAAGGCCTGGGCACGGTCGCCCGTGCGATGAACGAAATGCTGCGGTGTTCCGGTGCCGGTCGCGCACAGAAAATCCACTCGACCAAGGTTGGCATTGTAAGCGCTGTGTAAGGGGAACTTCCGATAATTGGGCAGTTCGTTGCCGCTTGCGCGGCGACATCCCGATTCGAAATTCACCCGCCATTTCAATCAAAGAAGGAGCATTTCATGCAATACACCCACGACGCGCAAGGCTACTGGAAGGCCACGCTCCGTCTGCTGACATGGAT
>CAYYHO010000225.1:0-3415 GCA_964471725.1 uncultured Methyloversatilis sp.
GTTGATCAGCGTGGCGCACAGGTCGGTGCCGGCGGCCGAGTTGATGCGGCCGGCGGGGACGAAGCCGTTTTCCTGGGCATCGAGGAAATGGGGCTCCCACCAGGCCCGTTTCTCCTCGTTTTCCACGGCGGCCAGGGCGCGGGCGACGCGGGCGCGCACGTCGCGCACGTCGCGTTCGTTGCCCTTGGCGTATTTCTCGATGAGCACCTCGCCCGAGATTTCCTGGGGCAGGGGCAGGCCGAGCTGGCCCGTGTATTCATCCTGGGAGTTCTGATCGGTTTCGGCAGTGCTGTGATCAATGGTCATGTGTGATCCCGTTGGTTGAATGGTGCGGAGGACTGGAAGGCCTGAAGGATAGTCACCCCGCCGGATCGTGTGAAGAAAAATATTTTCACAATCAGTAAAATCAGACACTTACTGATAAGTCTAGTGGCTGGAGAGATTTATACCACTATATGTAGTATGTTTTTGGCGTCAAAAAGGGCGCGAAAAATCAGTCTGTTGGACGATTTTGCGGGGTTTTTTCGGGAGGCCTTGATTGATGCGGTGCAACAATATGCGCCGCTTCCGGGGGTTGACTTGCCCTTGAATAGCGCCTCGCCCCGACCCCGTGCGGGATGCGAACAGTTCCATCTATGACCAAAGAAAAAATCTTGAGGCGCAGACCGTGTTTTCAGCCCTGCGGCGGTGGCGCCGGAGTGAAGAAGCGCGTGTGCAATTCTTCCAGTCCGAGCGTCCGCAGCAGCGCGTGAAGACGTTCGGCGCGATGCCGGCCGGCCTCGCCGGTGTGGCGGGCGACGATCAACTCGTTCTTCAGGGAATGTTCCCAGCCCACCAGTTCGGTGACGCTGACCTGGTAGCCGTGCGCTTCCAGTTGCAGGCAGCGCAACACGTTGGTGACATGGCTGGCGAATTCGCGGGTGTGCAGGGGGTGGCGCCACAGTTCCGCCAGCGGATCGGCGAGCGCCTTGCCCTTGTGCTTTCTCATCAGGCGGGCCAGTTCGGCCTGGCAGCAGGGCGCCAGCACGACGAAGCGGGCGCGGCGGGCGAGGGCGAAGCGGATCGCGTCGTCGGTGGCGGTGTCGCAGGCATGCAGGGCGGTGACGATGTCGATCCGCTCCGGCAGTTCCGTCGAGTCGATGGCCTCCGCCACCGTCAGATTCAGGAAGGACATGCCCGCAAAGCCCAGCTGGCGGGCCAGTGCGCGGGATTTTTCGACCAGTTCGGCGCGGCTTTCGATGCCGTAAATGCGGGCATTGCCCCCTTGCGCCCTGAAAAACAGGTCGTAGAGGATGAAGCCGAGGTAGGACTTGCCGGCGCCGATGTCCGCCAGGCGAATATCCGGATTTGCCTGCCGCAGTTCTTGCAGCAGCGGTTCGATGAAGCGATACAGGTGCTGCACCTGCTTGAGCTTGCGGCGGCTGTCCTGGTTCATGGCGCCGTCGCGCGTCAGGATGTGCAGGGCCTTGAGCAGTTCGACCGACTGGCCGGGCAGGATGACGTGCTTTTCAGCGGCGTTGTGTTGCATATTGCGCTCGTTTACGAAGGTGAGTGCCGTGACGAATGTATGTTGTTTATTGCTAAATGCAGAGATGATGCTATCCTATGCTGCATCGCAGCATTACCGTAAGTCCGCAAGTCCGCACCTAGACACGGCAGACCCATGAATTACGAACAGCATTACCTGACCCCGCTCTTCGAGCCCAAATCCATCGCCGTCATCGGCGCTTCCGAGACGGCGGGCTCGATCGGCAGCACCATGGTGCGCAATATCATCGATGGCGGCTTCAAGGGCAAGCTCTTTCTCGTCAACCCGCGCCATGTCACGGTGTTCGGCCGGCAAGCCTACGAATCGGTCGAGTCCATCCCGCAACGCCTCGACCTGGCCGTGATCTGCACGCGGGCCGAGACGGTGCCGGCGATCATCGATGCCTGCGGCCGCGCCGGCACCCGCAACGCGATCATCATTTCCGGCGGTTTCGCCGAGATGGGTCCGCGCGGCGACCAGCTGATGCGCACCCTGCTCGACAGCGCCCGGCGCTACCGGCTGCGCATCCTGGGCCCCAACTGCCTGGGACTGATCCGGCCGAGCAGCGGCGTGAATGCCACCTTCGCGCACAGCAGCGCCAATCCCGGCTCGATCGGCCTGATCTCCCAGTCCGGCGCGCTATGCACGGCGATTCTCGACTGGGCGCAGCCGAACAACCTGGGCTTCTCCAATGTCGTTTCGCTGGGCGCCGAGAGCGATGTCGATTTCGGCGAGGTGCTCGACTACATGGTCTCCGACCCGCGCACCGAAAACATCTTCATGTACGTGGAAGGCATCAAGAACGCCCGCCGCTTCATGAGCGCCCTGCGCGCCGCGGCCCGCTGCAAGCCGGTGCTGCTGATCAAGGGCGGCCGCAATCCGGCCGGCCGGCAGGCGGCGCAGTCGCATTCCGGTGCCCTGCTCGGTGCCGACGACGTGTTCGACGCCGCCCTGCGCCGCGCCGGCGTGGTGCGCCTGGGCAACATCGGCCAGATGTTCGCCGCCGTGCAGGCGCTGTTCTCGCATTTCCGGCCGCGCGGCAATCGGCTGATGATCGTCACCAACGGCGGCGGCCCCGGCGTCATGGCCGCCGACCACGCGGCCGACATCGGCATCCAGCTCGCCGAGATGTCGGCGGCGACCCGCAAGATCCTCGACGAGACGCTGCCGCCGACCTGGTCGAAGAACAATCCGATCGACCTGGTGGGCGATGCCGACCCGGGCCGCTATGCGGCGACCATCACCGCCTGCCTCGAGGACGACAATGTCGATGGCGTGATGGCGATCCTCGCGCCGCAGGCGCTGGCCGATCCGACGCAGACCGCCCGCGAGCTGATCGAGGTCGCCAAGAAGACCGCCAAGCCGCTGGTCACCTGCTGGATGGGCGAGGAGCAGGTCGCCGAGGCGCGCCGGCTGTTCAAGGGCGCCGGCATTCCCACCTTCCGCACGCCCGATCCTGCCGTCGAACTGTTTTCCCACATTGCCAACTATTACCGCAACCAGCAACTGCTGATGCAGGCGCCGGCTTCGATTGCCGACCATGTGCCGCCGCGCCTCGAGTCGGCGCGGCTGGTGATCGAATCCGCCCTCGCCGAGGGCCGCAAGTCACTCAACGAAATGGAATCGAAGGCGCTGCTGGCCGCCTTCCGCATTCCCATCGCGCAGACCGTGGTGGCGCGCTCGCCTTCCGAGGCGATGGTGCTGGCCGAGGAAATGGGCCTGCCGGTGGTGATGAAGATCGATTCGCCGCAGATCACCCACAAGGCGGATTCGGGCGGCGTGCGCCTCAACCTGAATGCGCTGGCCAGCGTGCGCGACGCCTACACCGAGATCATCGAGGAAGTGAAGAAGAAGCGTCCCGACGCCATCATCCACGGCATCGCCATC
>CAYYHO010000226.1:0-3394 GCA_964471725.1 uncultured Methyloversatilis sp.
GGCCCGCCCCCCTTCGCCCCCCTCGCGGGGGGTTCTCATTTGCGCGCTGCGCGCGTCTGTTACGGGGGGCTCCGCTTGTTTTACGAAGCGCCCCGTAACAAGCGAGCGCAGCGAGTCAACAGTCACCGCTGCGCGGCCCACGGCTGGCTTTGCACAGCCAGCCGGCTGCGGCGGCGCACCGCATGCGGTGCGAAACCCCGCCTCGCCCCCCGCGAGGGGGAAGGTCGCATGCGACGTTTGCGATTGGAGGCCGGGAGGGGGCGGGCCCTAATCCAGACGGAATTTGACGGATAGCAGAACCTGCCGCTGCGTAGCCGGCAGGCCCGTGAGGCTGCGCACCGCCGACAGCGCCGCCTCGTCCAGCAGGCGCTGACCCGAACTGCTGGCCACGGCCGCATGGGTGACGTTGCCCTGCGGCGTCAGGGTCAGCAGCACGATGACGTCGCCTTCGAGGCCCCGCTCGATGGCCTCGCGCGGATAAAAGTCCAGTTGCGCCAGGGCAGCCAGCGCCGCCTTGAGTTCGCGGCCGCGCAGCTCGCGCGGCCTGACCGGAAAAGTCGGCGCTGGCGGGACGGCGTCGGCGTCGGCCTGCAGCGTTGTCCCGCTGTCCGGCTCTGCGGCCGGCGCCGCTTCGTCTGCCGGCTTCCGGCTGGTCAGTGCCGGAGCCAGCAGGACGGCCTCCAGCAGCGGCGGCGGCAAGGGAGCGGGCGGCCGCAGCGCGAGGCCAAACGGCCAGAGCAGTACGCCATGCAGCAGCAGGCTGGCCAGAATGGATAAACCGAGCCGCCAGGACGGCGGCGCGGCTGGCAAGGAAATCGTCGTCATGCCGCCAATGTTAACCGGCTACCGCAACGGGTAAACTGGCCCTTTAACGGCAAAACCCAGCCTGCGCCCATGAATCGCCTGCTTGTCCTGTTGCTCTGCCCGCTCCTGCTGTTGCCGCCCCTCGCCGCCCGCGCCGAACTGCCCGACGCGATGCGCTTCTCGGTGGCGCTGGAACTGGGCGACCTCAAGCAGGCGCGCGCCTGGCTCGATGCGGGACTCGATCCCAATTTCCTCGGCGCGCAGATCGGCAGCGGGCTGATGATCGGCGCCTGGGAGGGCAACATTCCGCTCATGGAACTGTTCCTGCGACACGGTGCGGACATCAACCAGGTCAACCCTCTGGGCGAAACGGCGCTGATGCTGGCTGCCTGGAAGAACCGCCGCGCAGCCATGCAGTGGCTGCTCGAACGCGGCGCCCGACCCAACCCCGGCAAAGCCGGCGAGCACGCCTGGACCGCCCTGCACTATGCCGCCTTCGCCGGCCACGCGGCAATTACGGAGATTCTGCTGGCCGCCGGCGCCGATGTCGATGCGCGCTCCACCAACGGCTCGACGGTGGTCATGATGGCCGCCCGCGAGGGCCATGAAGCCATCGCCCGGCAACTGCTGGCCGCCGGCGCCAATCCGGCCCTGAAGAACGACTTCGAGGACGATGCCGTCGCTTGGGCGATGCGTCAGGGCAATTACCGGATCGCGCAGATCTTCACCAGCGCGGAGAACTTCGCCGAACTGGCCCGCGCGGCAACCGCCCGGCCGGCGCCCCGGCCGCCGCGTTCGCAGCCCGTGCCGGACAAGGTCGAGGAATTCCTGCGCATGGCCCGCCTCGCGGAGGCGAACGGCGAGCGCGGCGCCGCCCTCGCCGCCTATCGCAAGGCGCTCGGCGAACTGAAGGCGCAGCAGGCAAAAGTCGGCGCTGGCGAGACGGCAAGGGCGGCGGCGAAAACACCGCCGACACCTGCCAGGACGCCCAGCGCCCTGGTGATCCGCGCCCAGCGCGGCCAGCCCGAGCAGCAAAGCGCCATGCTCAGCTATGCGGCAGGCGAAGAAGCGGGCGTCAACCAGTTGCTCGAACAGGCACGCGCCGCCGAAGCCGCGGGAAACCGCGCGCAAGCCCTGCAACTGTTCCGCCGCGCATCCGAACGCATCAAGGCCGGCCAGCAGTAGACTGTCCGGCCTGTCATCGAACCACCCCTTGTCGGAGGATCACCCATGCGCACCAACCTGCAAAAACTGTCGGCAGTCCTCGCCGGCCTGTTCCTGGTTTTCAGCCTCGGCGGCTGCGCCACTTCCGGCGGCTCGACGCCGCAGGAGAAGCGCAAGGCCGTGCTCGACATGCGCAGCGAGGTGCTCGCGGAACTCTACCAGCTGAAGCCGGCAACGCGCGCCGAAATCGCCGCCGCGCCGGGCCATGCCGTGTTCAGCAACGTCAATATCAACATCATCTTCGCCAGCTTCGGCGGCGGCTATGGCGTGGCGCGGGACAAGAGCGGCAAGCAGACCTTCATGAAGATGGGCGAAGCCGGCATCGGCCTCGGGCTGGGGGCGAAGGACTTCCGCGCGGTGTTCGTGTTCCGCGACCGCGCCTCCTACGACCGCTTCATCAACAGCGGCTGGGAATTCGGCGGCCATGCCGACGCGGCCGCCAAGGCCGGCAGCAAGGGTGCAGCCGTCGGCGGCGAGGCGCTGATCGACGGCATCACCGTCTATCAGCTGACCCAGAGCGGCCTCGCCCTGCAGGCGACGGTCAAGGGCACCAAGTACTGGAAGGACGACGAGCTGAACTGACCATGAACGCCCACCCCCCTTCACCCCCCTCGCGGGGGGTTATTTCGTGCTCGCTGCGCTCGAATATCACGAGGGCTTCGTAAGGCCTACGGAGCGGTTTGCGCCTGGCGGCGCGTGCCGCGTTGCCTTGGGGCGGCCCGGCGGCAACGCTGCGGGATTTCACGTTACCCGCTTGGTTAACGTGAAAAACACCGTTTGACGCCGGGTAAGCTTCTGAGCGCAGCGAACACACTTTGTCCCCCGCCCCGGGGCGGGGGCTGGGGGTGGGGGGCCACTGAAAAAAGCTGACTTTCATGATGCTGGGTGTTTACGCATCATGAAAGTTAGCTGTCGGTCTTGGGAGGTGGGGAAGCCACCTCGTCAGCCAGTGGCAGGCGCGGGCTGCTCTCCAGCGCTTCGAGGTCGCGGATTTCCTTGTCGCCGCTGACCGCCTGCAGTTCCTTGAAGCGCCGCGCCGTGACCAGCACGCGGCTCTCCAGCGAGCCGGTCGCCCTGTTGTAGGCGCTGACCGCATCGCCCAGGTGCCTGCCGACGCCGCCCCAGTGCTCGGCGAGCGTCCCGAGGCGGTCGTAGAGTTCCTTGCCCAGTTGTGAAATCTTCTGCGCGTTCTCGGTGAGCGCTTCCTGCTGCCAGCCGTAGGCCGCCGCCCGCAGCAGGGCGATCAGGGTGGTCGGCGTGGCGAGTATGACGCGCTGCTCGACGCCGCTTTCGATCAGACCCGGATCGACTTCGAGCGCGGCGCTGTAGAACATCTCGCCGGGCAGGAACAGCACGACGAAATCCG
>CAYYHO010000227.1:0-3369 GCA_964471725.1 uncultured Methyloversatilis sp.
GATGGTGCCGAGCACCGAGCCCATGGCGACGATGATCGTCTCGGCATCCTCGGTGCGGTAGGTGTGCGTCAGGCCGCCGGAGTCGCGGCCGAACACGGCGCGGAACTCCGCCGCATAGGCGGGCATCAGCTTGAGGGCCTCCATCTGCTTGGCGTGGGCGAGATAGCGCACTTCCATGAAGGCCTCCGGACCGACCATCGCGCCGATGGAAACCGGCTCGGCCGGATCGAGCACCTGGCGCGGTTCGTAGCGCGGCAGATAGGCATCCACCTGTTCCTGCGTCGGCATGTCGACGCGCTCGTAGGCGTGTGTGAGGATGAAGCCGTCCATGCAGACCATGACCGGCAGCGAGAGTTCTTCGGCGAGGCGGAAGGCCTGGATGTGCAGGTCGAGGGCTTCCTGGTTGTTTTCGGCGAACAGTTGCAGCCAGCCGCAATCGCGCATCGACAGCGAATCGGAATGGTCGTTCCAGATGTTGATCGGCGCGCCGATGGCGCGGTTGGCCACGGTCATGACGATGGGCAGGCCGAGGCCGGCGGCGTTGAACACCGCCTCCGCCATGAACAGCAGGCCCTGCGAGGCGGTGGCCGTGTAGCTGCGCGCGCCGGCCGCCGAGGCGCCGATGGCGACCGACATGGCGGCGAATTCCGACTCGACGTTGATGAACTCGCAGTGGGCGAGGGTTGCTTCCTTGACCATTTCGCCGAGCGCCTCGACGATGTGGGTTTGCGGCGAGATCGGATAGGCGCAGATCACCTCTGGGCGGCACAGCGCCACCGCTTCGGCGACGGCGCGGGAACCTTCGGTCTGTTTAAGCATTGCCTGTCCTCCTGGTGAGCGTGGGGGCGGCTGCCGCTCCCGCCATTTTCTGCCGGACGATCTGGTAGGCCTCGGTGGCCGCGGCGATGTTGCCGTCGGCGACCTTGCCGGAGAACCTTTCGCGGATGGCCTTGACGACCGATTCGAGCCGGATGATGCCCGACACGGCGGCGAAGCCGCCGAGCAGCGGCACGTTCGGCACCGGCCGGCCGACATGCTTGAGGGCCAGTTCGGTGGCGGAGACGGTGCGCAGGTGGTCCGCGCGCCAGACGCTGGCCAGGTCCGCGAGGCCGAGGTCGGCGTAGCTCTTGTTGGTGTTGATGAGGATGTAGCCGTCGTTCTTCAAGCCGGCGAAGACATCGACCTGGTGAAGCAGGGTCGGATCCTGGATGATGATCGCGTCGGGCTCCATGATCGGCTCGCGCAGCCGGATTTCCTTGTCGTCAATGCGGCAGAAGGCCACCACCGGCGCCCCGGTGCGCTCGGAGCCGAAACTGGGAAAGGCCTGGGCATGGTGCCCCTCGTCGAAGGCCGCCACCGAAAGCATCTCCGCTGCCGTGACCACGCCCTGACCGCCCCGGCCGTGTATGCGTACCTGGAACATCGCTGACCTCCTCCTTCCTTGATCGCCGCCAATCGTGTCGGCGGGACTCGAAACACATCGTCGGTAGTACGATAGTTTAACCTGATAGTCTAACCGCTTGTCGCCGTGGCTTGCCGCCCTTTGCGCAGTTCGGTCCGCAGTTCGGTCAAGGCGGCTTCGTAATCATAGAGTTCGATGTGGCCGAGCAGATTGCCTGCAACAGCGCCCAGGCCGCTGCGCAACAGGTCCGCTTCCCGCTGCGCCAGTTCTTCGACGGTGGTATCGCCGATGACGAGCAACGCCTCGATTTTCTCGAGCACGGCGACCAGGCGTGCCGGGTCGACTCGGTCGGGCGATGCGAAATCCGATTCTGCCGGCTCTTCCGCGGTCGCTGCGGGCCGGGGCAGTTCCCGGATGCCGCCGATCAGCGTGGTCAGGGCGCCGACCAGCCTGTCCCGCCGCAGGTCGATTGCTTTCTGCTCCGCCGGCTGGCGCAAGGCGGTATGCAAAGCGGCGGCCGTTTCCTGGACGGCAATGGCGCCCAGATTGCCTGCCGCGCCTTTCAGGGTGTGGGCGATGCGCTCGATCTCTGCCCGGGTTCCGGTGGCCAGCAGGGCGGCATCCTGGGCGTGGCTGGCCGCGAACAGGTTCAGCAGCCGCAGGTATTTCACCGTGTCGCCGCGCAGCATGCGCAGTCCGCGCAGCGGATCGAGGCCGCCGACGACGGACAGGTGACGCCGGCATGCCTCTTCGTCCGCGCTAATGGCCGGGTTCACGGAAAAAGTCGGCTCTGGCGGGACGGCATCGGCAGCAGGAACCGCGCTTCCCGTCGTTGCCTGGCCGGTCTGCGGCAGCCATTTCAGCAGCATCGCATACAACTGTTCGGGATCGACCGGCTTGGCGACGAAATCGTTCATGCCTGCCGCCAGACAGTCGCGTCGGTCTTCCTCGAAGGCGTTGGCCGTCATCGCCAGTATCGGGGTTGCCTGCCAGCCCGGCAGGGCGCGTAGGGCGCGCGTCGCTTCCAGGCCATCCATCTCCGGCATCTGCACGTCCATCAGGACCAGATCGAAATCCGCCGCCGTGGCCTTGACCACGGCAGCCAGCCCGTTCTCGGCCGTCTCCACGGCGAGGCCGGCGGCGTGCAGCAGTTCGAGCGCCACCTCGCGGTTGATGGCGTTATCCTCGACCAGCAGCAGGCGCGCCGGAGTCATCCGCCCGCGCAGTGCGGCGCGCGCGTCCTGTGATTTGCCGGCCGGAGACGCGAGCAAGCCGGCCTGGCCACGGCCCAGCCGGGCAGTGAACCAGAAGGTGCTGCCATTGCCGGCTTCGCTTTCCACCCCGGCATCGCCACCCATCATGCGCGCCAGGCGGCGCGTGATGGCCAGGCCCAGGCCGGTGCCGCCATATCTGCGCGACATCGAGGTATCGGCCTGTTCGAAGGCCTGGAACAGGCCGGCGATCTTGTCGGCCTCGATGCCGATGCCGCTGTCGCGCACTTCGAAGCGCAGCAGCAATTCGGCGCCCGATGCTTCGAGCCGTTTGGCGGCCAGGACGATACTGCCCTGCTCGGTGAATTTGACGGCATTCGCGGCGTAGTTGACCAGCGCCTGGCGCAGCCGGGTCGGGTCGCCATGCAGCCAGGCCGGCAGCCCGTCGTCATCCAGCGCGATATCGATGCGCAGCCCCTTGGCCAGCGCCTGCTCGGCGATCATGGATTTCACGTTGTCGAACAGCGAAGCGAGGGCGAAATCGGTCTGCTCCAGTTGCAGCCGGCCGGCCTCGATCTTCGACAGGTCGAGGATGTCGTTGATGATGGCGAGCAGGTGCCGGGCGGCGCCGTCGATCTTTTCCAGGCGCTCGCACTGGGCGGGCGTCGGCGCCGAATTGCGCAGCAGGTGGACGAGTCCGAGGATGGCATTCATCGGCGTGCGGATCTCGTGGCTCATGTTGGCGAGGAAGGCGCT
>CAYYHO010000228.1:0-3364 GCA_964471725.1 uncultured Methyloversatilis sp.
CACGAATGCGCGAAGTGGGTGCGCCGTGGCCGTAGCGCGTGACCACCATGCCGGACAGCGGCGCGTCCGGCGGCCAGTGCGCCTCGACCGCCGCCGCCATCGCGGCCGCCGCCTTGCCGGCGCCGATCACCACCGTGCGGCCGCGGCGTGGATCGGGAGGGGGTGGCAAATGAGGTGGCACACAAATGGCCGGGTGAACGGCGGCCACTGCCACATCGAACAGTTGGCGCAAAAAGGCTTGCGGGTCGGCGATGGGCGTGTTCATGTCAGTTACTCCACCACGCTGTGCGCCACCTGCATGGCATGCAACAAGCGTTCAGTCGGAGCGCACCACGGGTGACGGGTAGTCGATGCCGCTCATGTCCCCCGAGCCGGGCGTCGCCCGGCTCTCCTCCTTTACTTCGCCGCATCGACCACCCGCCACCCGTGGTGGGCAGGTCCGTGCGAGGCTCAATCAACCGCCGACGGTTCCCGAGCGGGACGCCGGGGTACTCTGCATAGCGAAGTAAAGGAGGAGACGACGACCGCAGGTCGTCGGCGGGGGACATGAGCGTCGCAGAGTACCCCGGCGTCCACGCCAGGCACGGACGGACGTGTCGCATCCTAGTCGGCTTGCGCGACGTCATGATTGGCCATCATCTCCAGCGCGCGCACCATGGCCGAATGGTCCCAGGCCGCGCCGCCATGGGCGACGCAGGCGTTGAACAGTTCCTGCGCGGTGGCGGTGTTGGGCAGCGCCACGCCGAGCGCGCGGGCGCCGCTGAGCGCCAGGTTGAGGTCCTTCTGGTGCAGTTCGATGCGGAAGCCCGGGTTGAAGGTGCGCCTGACCATGCGCTCGCCATGCACCTCGAGGATGCGCGAATTGGCGAAGCCGCCCATCAGCGCCTGGCGTACCTTGGCCGGGTCGGCGCCGGCCTTCGAGGCGAACAGCAGCGCCTCGCCGACAGCCTCGATGGTGAGGGCGACGATGATCTGGTTGGCCACCTTGCAGGTCTGGCCGTCGCCGTTGCCGCCGACCAGGGTGATGTTCTTGCCCATCAGTTCGAACAGCGGCTTGACCTTGTCGAAGGTTGCCGCGCTGCCGCCGCACATGATGGTGAGGGCGGCATTTTTGGCGCCGACTTCGCCGCCGGATACCGGCGCGTCGAGGTATTCGCAGTTCAGCTCGTTGATGCGGGCGGCGAAGGCCTTGGTCTCGATGGGCGAGACCGAGCTCATGTCGACGACGATCTTTCCGTGGGAAAGACCTGCGGCGACGCCGTCGCGGCCGAACAGCACTTTCTCGACGTCGGGGGTGTCGGGCACCATGGTGAAGATGATGTCGGCCTTGGCCGCGACATCCCTCGCCGAGGTGCAGGCAATGCCCCTGGCATCGACGAGATCCTGCGAGACGCCGGAGCGGCTGTAGAGATGAACCGTATGGCCGCCATTGATGAGGTGCTGGGCCATGGGCTTGCCCATGATGCCGAGGCCGATGAATCCGAGGTTCATGCCAGTTCTCCTTGGTTCGTTGTTTGCGGTGTTTCAGTGCTTCAGATAGGGGGCTACCCAGCCGAGGCCGGCCACGGTGGTCGTCGCCGGCCTGTATTCGCAGCCGATCCATCCTGCATAGCCGATGCGGTCGAGGGAGGCGAACAGGAACGGGTAGTTGATCTCGCCCGTGCCCGGCTCGTTGCGGCCGGGGTTGTCGGCCAGCTGCAGGTGGGCGATCTGCGCCAGGTTCTTCTCGATGGTTTTCGTCAGTTCGCCCTCCATGCGCTGCATGTGGTAGATGTCGTACTGGAGGTAGAGATTGCCGGAGCCCGCTGCGGCAATGATGTCCAATGCCTGCCGCGTGCGGTTGAGGAAGAAGCCGGGGATGTCGAAAGTGTTGATCGGCTCGATCAGCAGCCGGATGCCGGCGTCCTTGAGCTTGGGTGCGGCGAACTTGAGGTTGTCGACCAGCGTCCGGCGCGCGTCGGCATCCGACACGTTCGCGGGTTTGATGCCGGCCAGGCAGTTCAGCTGCCCGACGCCCAGGGCGCGCGCATAGGCGATGGCCTGGTCCACCCCGGCGCGGAATTCCGCCACACGGTCGGGATGGCAGGCAATGCCGCGCTCGCCGTCGGCCCAGTCGCCGGCCGGCAGGTTGTGCAGCACCAGCTGCAGTCGGCTGCGCTTGAGCGCTGTCTGCAATTGTTCGACGCCGAAGTCATAAGGGAACTGGAGCTCGACGGCGGAGAAGCCCGTGGCGGCAGCCTTGTCGAAGCGCTCCAGCAAAGGCGCCTCGTTGAACAGCATGGTCAGGTTGGCGGCGAATCTGGGCATGGCTGTTTTCCTCTGCTCCGTTGATGGCCGGTTCGAATTCTCGCACGGCATCGAGTCCTCTCATGCGGGCCATGGTGATTTCCCTATCGGTTGGTTCATATAGACTACGCGCCCGGATAAGGTAATAAAACACCAGGGTGATCAAATAATTGTTGCAATATAGGCAATAAAAGGAAGCCGTTATGGACCGATTCAAGCAGATCGAGACCTTTGTCGCCGTGGCGATGCGCGGCACGCTGACGGCCGCTGCCAATGCCGAAGGCATCGCCCCGGCGGTCATCAGCCGGCGTCTCGATGCGCTGGAGGAGCGGCTCGGTGTCAAGCTGATGGTGCGCACCACACGCAAGGTGACGCTGACTTTCGAAGGGGCTGCCTACCTGGAGGACTGTCAGCGCATCCTGCGCGATGCCGGCGACGCCGATGCGGCGGTGAGCCTCGGCGGCATCAAGGCGGTCGGCCACTTGCGCATTTCCGCGCCGGCCGGCTTCGGGCGCCGCCATGTGGCGCCCCTGCTGAAACATTTGCTCGACGGCAACCCCGAGATCAGCGCCGATCTCGACCTGTCCGATCGCATGGTCGACCTGGTGAACGAGAACATCGACTGCGCGGTGCGGCTGGGCGGGCTGGTCGATTCGAGCCTGATCGCGGTGCGGCTGGGCGAAATGAAGCGCGTGGTGGTCGGCAGCCCGGCCTATTTCAAGCGGCGCGGCGTGCCGCGCAGCCTGGCCGATCTGGCCGCTCACGACTGCCTGTCACTGGCCACCCAGACCGGCTGGGATTTTCAGGAAGGCGGCCGCCAGGCGCTGTTCAAGCCTTCCGGCCGCTTCATCTGCAACGACGGCGCGGTGCTGCACGAATGGGCGCTGGCCGGCATGGGGCTGGCCTGGCGCTCGCTCTGGGAGGTCGGCAGCGACCTGCGCTGGGGCCGGCTGGTGTCGGTGCTCGACGACTTCGCCACGCCGGCGGTCGGCATCCATGCCGTGTTCCCGCAGCGCCGACATCTGCCGCTGCGCGTGCGGCTGTTCATCGATCTGCTGAAGGAGACCTACGGGCAACC
>CAYYHO010000229.1:0-809 GCA_964471725.1 uncultured Methyloversatilis sp.
ATGCTGTCCGGCGGGTGTTCGATGGGTTGGGAAAAAGTCGGCTCTGGCTGGACGGCGCCGGCGGCATCCTGCGGGCCGATGGCCTCGTCCGCCAGCTGCTGCAGCAGGTCGCGCGGGGTTTCAGCCTCGGCGAAGGCAGCCTCGCTCAACCGCACGCCCAGTTCGCGCTCGATGCGCGCCATCAGTTCGACGCGCGCCAGGCTGTCGAGGCCGTAATCGCGCTCCAGCAAATGATCCAGGCCGAGATGCTCGAGCCCCGGCGTGCCCGGACGCATTTCGCGCGACAGGCCGCGCACCACGGCGAGCAAGCGTTCCGCTGTCGTTGTCGCGGCTTGCCCGCTTGCCTGATTGCTTGCGTTCGCGGTTGCGTTCATGGGCGGGATGCTACCGCGTCCTGCCGTGCCGCGCGCAGGGCGGCGCGGCGACCGCGCGGCACCTTGACGCCGGCGAGCAGGTAGAGCCCGATGACGAAATAGCTGCCGGTCAGCAGCAGCGCGGTGCGGTGATCGCCGCCGCTCAGCCAGGTGACCGAACCGTAGGTCAGCGGCCCGACGATGGAAGCGAGCTTGACCGACAGGCCCCAGAAACCGAAGAACTCCGCCAGCCGCGTCGCGGGCGTCAGCAGGCCGACCAGCGCGCGGCCGGCTGATTGCGCGGCGCCCAGGCAGAGGCCGGCCAGGTTCGCCGCGGCCCAGAACAGGCCGGGCAGTTCCGGCCAACCCGGCGCGGCCCAGGCGAGCAGCACGGTGAGGATCCAGCCGGAGAGCGTCAGGGCGATGGCGGACAGATGGCCGATGCGGTCCTGCAGG
>CAYYHO010000229.1:819-3291 GCA_964471725.1 uncultured Methyloversatilis sp.
GGCGGCGAGCCAGAATTTTCCCGGCGTGTCGGCAAAATAGGCAATCGCCACCATCAGCAGCCAGCCGCACAACGTCAGGGCGATGGTGCGGACATGGCCCGGGCGGTCCTGCAGGTAGCCGAACAGGAAGGCGCCGACGGCGGCCGTGATATTGACGGTGAAGATCAGCAACAGCGATTCGCGCGTGCTGAAGCCCATCGCCTGCGTGGCGTAGATGGCGGCGAGGGTGATGACGGTCTGGATGCCCGCCTGGTAGAACAGGTTGCAGAGCAGGAAGCGGCGCAGGTCGGCGAACTGGCGCAGCTGGCGCAAGGTCTGCCCCACTTCCCGCCAGGCGCTGCGCAACGGGTTAGCCTTGAAGGGTTTCGGCGCGCTGCGTTCGCGCAGCACCAGAAAGGTCGGCAGGCTGGCGAGCGCGAAGATGGCGGCGGTGATCAGCATCGTCACCGGCACGTAGGCGGTGGCGCCGTAACCCTGCGCTTCGGCCCAGGTGACATAGACCAGGCACATGCCGAGCGAGAACAGCCCGCCGAGGTAGCCGAGGCTCCAGCCCCAGCCCGAGACGCGGCCGAGCGCGCGGGTCCTGGCGAGTTCCGGCAGGAATGCCGCGATGAGGTTTTCGCCGCTGCCGAAGAAATAATTCGAGACGACGATGCCGACGATGGCGAGCCATAGCATGTCGGGTTGGGCGAACCAGAGCAGGGCGGTGAACGCCACGCAGCCGGTCGTGGTGAGCGCCAGCAGCGGTTTCTTGGCGGCTTGCTGGTCGGCGAAGGCGCCGACGAGGGGCGCACTGACGATAATCAGGGCATAGGATGCGGACAACGCCAGGGTCCAGGCGAGCGTTCCCCAAGGGGCATTGCCGGCCACCACGGCGACGAAGTAGGCGTTGAACAGCGCCGTGATGACCACCGTGGTGTAGCCGGAATTGGCGAAATCGTACATCGCCCAGGCCCAGACCTCGCGTGGCCTGACGTCGTCGCGCAGGGCGTCGTTCATCGAGCTTTCCTCCGCTGCAGGTAGCGCACCACCCAGAGCGCCGCGAGCGCCGCGATCACGTGCTTGAGCGTATGGCCGCTGACGAGGCCGCCGGTCAGGGCAAATACCGGGCGGTCGCTCAGGTCGCACAGCAGGGCCAGCAGGTAGAGGCCGATGACCAGCAGGACATCGCCGTCGCCGCTGTAGCGCGCGGGGTAGAGCCAGAGCAGCAGCGGCACGCAAAGGATCGGCAGGAGCTGCATCAGGACGTAGAAGCGCAGGTCGCCGCTGCCCTGCGTTTCGCTCCAGTACCAGTAGCCGACGCTGCCCAGGCCGGCGGCCAACAATAGCGGCAGCAGCAGCAGGCCGGTGCGCAGGTCGATGCGTTCGGCCAGCATGGCGGCGAACCAGATCATGAAGGCCAGCATGATCGCGGCGCGGTCCCAGGCCAGCCCGGCATGATCCGGGGCGAGGTGGTAATAGCCCGAGGCCAGACCGACGAGGAGCACCGCCATGAAGAAACCGCGATAGAAGCCGGCTTCGCGCAGCTCGGTAAAGCAGCGCCGCCCGCCGGCGCCGGCCAGGAACCACAAGCCCGCCACGCCGGCCAGGCTGATCGGCAGGTTGGAGAGGGTATCCAGGCAGTTCGGCACGCCGAAGCAGGCGCGCTGGTCGGCGAAGTCGTGGTACGCCACGGGTTGCGCGAGGGGCGGCAGCAGCAGGGCGAGCAGCAGCAGGGCGGCGGGGGCCGCCAGCAGGAGGAGGGGGCGCAGAAGGGGCGTGTTCATGATGGTTCACGCTCCGCAAGCAACAGGTCGATGACGCGCCACAGGCGCCACAGGTCGGGCAGGTCCTCGCTCCAGAAACGCCAGTCGAAAACGCTGCCGACGCCCAGGTCGACATGGCCGAGCACGTGACGAATGAGGAATACCTCTGCCTGCCCGGCCGGCACGGCGGCGGCCAGCGCCAGGCTTTCCGGGTAGGGAATCAGCTTGTCGTGGCGGCCATGCACCAGCAACAGCCGGGCCTGCAGGGGCTGCAGGTCGTGGCGGGCGAGATCGAGGCGTGCCAGGTCCGCGCGCATGGCGGCGGGCAGGCGTGCCAGCAGGGCCTCGAAGCGCGCCGGGTCGCTGTTGGCGGCGAGCGCGTAGATGTCCTGCGCGGCGGCGCTCAGCGCGGCGGCGAGGTGGCCGAGGTCGGCGGCGGGATCGGCCAGGCGCGCGGCGACCATGCGGTCGAAGAGGTCGCGGTCGCGCGCCGCGTCGTCCGGCGGCAGGTAGGGCAGGCTGGCGTAGAGCAGCACCATCTTGCCGGTGTCGTCCGGAATCGCCTGCTGCCAGCGCCCCGCATGCTCGAACCAGCCGGTGGTGAAGTAGCGCATCGCGCGCGGCAGGTCGTGATAGCCGCCGATGCCGACGAGGGTGCGCACCTTGGCGCGGATGTCCTCCTCCAGCGCAGCGAGCACCGCGGGGCCGACCGCGTAGCTGAACGCGA
>CAYYHO010000230.1:0-3278 GCA_964471725.1 uncultured Methyloversatilis sp.
AATCGGCCTATTCCTCATCGTTGATCCAGAAGGGGGAGGTCGACATGCTCAAGGACGCCATCAAGAAAGGCACCCATGTCGGCATGCAGCTCTTCGACGATTGTCTGCTGGAGCTCTGCAGGGCGGGGCGCATCTCCCACGAGGAGGCGCTCAACCATGCCGACTCGAAGACCGACCTCGGCTTGAAGCTTAAGCTGTCGGGCGACTGACCAATACTGCCCAATACTGCCAAAAGTCGGCGCTGGCAGGACGGCATCAGTTCAGCGATCAGTTGAGCGTCCGCGCCAGCGCGATGCGGAACGCGCGCACCAGATCGTCGTGTTCCGGCTGGGCGGCGAGCAGCGTGAACCGGCACATCCTTTCGCCTTGATGGTGTTAATCAACGCCAGTTCAATGACAACGGGTGAGAACAACGTCTCAGGGGGTGCTGCGCAACTCGCTCAACAAGACTTGGGCAGCCTTGAAGTCGAACTGGCGAATCTGCGTCAGCAGGGCATCGCAGCGCGTCCCAAAAGCAGCATGCAAGGCCTGCACATGGGTTTGCATCAAAGTCGCAGCAGTGAAATCTCCTTCCGCAAGGCGCGCCTCAAGCTGATCGAGAATGGCCCGCAGGGCATCCGGCGTAGGCGACTCCCCCACTGGCTCGACATAAGTCGGCGCTGGCAGTACGGCAGCCAGTGCCGCCGCACGCCGCGCGCACACGCAACTCGGTCAAATCAAGCGCATCGCGCACCGAGGTGCCCAACGGCACCTGAAATACCTGCTGCCCGGAGGGCGTCTGAATGCTCAGGCGGACTTGGTGGACATCCATCGCAGGAGCGTTTCGTAGAGATGAGCCGGCTCGATCGGTTTGGCAATATGATCATTCATCCCCGCCGCCAGACAGGCCTGGCGATCCTCCTCAAACGCATTCGCCGTCATCGCCAGAATCGGCGTCGCGGTGTTGAGCGACTGGGCGCGAATTTCCCGGGTCGCATCAATACCGTTGAGATTCGGCATTTGCATGTCCATCAGAATCAGTGCATAAGGATGCGCACGCGCCAGGGCCAGCGCCTCCGCTCCATCGTTTGCTACGTCGATCTGCAGGCCGACATCTTCGAGCAGGCCGCGTGATACTTCCTGGCTGATCGGCTCATCCTCAACCAGCAGCACGCGTTTTCCACGATATTCCTCTATGAGCTGCTCCTCTGCCGAACGCAGCGTAACGGTCGGCGCTGGCGCGACGGCATCGACCGCGGCATCCGCCTTCTTCAGCCGCACGGTGAACCAGAAGGTGCTGCCTTGCCCCACCGCGCTGTTCACGCCGATCTCGCCGCCCATCATCTCGACCAGCCGCTTGCTGATCGCCAGACCAAGCCCCGTGCCGCCGTACTTGCGCGTCACCGAACCATCGGCCTGTTCAAACGCCGCAAACAGACGACGCTGGTCTTCGGGCGCAATGCCGATGCCAGTGTCCGTAACCGCCCAGCGCAACAGCACGTCAGCAGGATTTTCATCAACACACTCGCAGCGCAGGGTAATGGTGCCGCTATCGGTAAATTTAACGGCATTACCAACCAGATTGAGTAGGATCTGCCCAAGGCGCAGAGGGTCGCCGGCCAAGGCCATGGCGGGCATACCGGCCGGCAGGTCGACGTGGAGTTTCAGGCCCTTCTCGCTAACCTTGTGAGCGATCAGGCTGGCAAGGTTCTCCAGCACGGAACCGAGCTTGAAATTCGCATGTTCCAGCGTCAGGCGTTCGGCCTCGATCTTGGAGATGTCAAGAATGTCGTTTATGACATGCAACAGGTGCTGTGAGGCTTGCTCGATTTTGCCAAGCTGATCCTTGAGGTGTGGGTCATCGGCATGGCGCAGGGCTAGATTGGTCATGCCCATGATGGCGTTCATCGGCGTGCGCAGTTCATGACTCATATTGGCCAGAAACGTGCTCTTGGCGCGGCTGGCAGATTCGGCTGATGCCTTCGCCAGGCGCAAATCCGCCTCGACCGCTTCACGCCGGGCAATTTCTCGTGCCAAGCGGCGATTCCAATAGACGAACAGCGCCAGAATCGCGAGGGAAGCGGCGGCAACTTGCCAGACCAGCACATAATTGATGCGCGGCCTGACCTCGATCGCGCCCCATTTTTGCATCGTGGCATGCCGCTCCTGCGCCGTCAGGCTGGCGAAGCCTTTATCGATCAGCCCGGCCAGCACCGCCCAATCCTTGCGAACGGCCATTGCCTGGGTGTGGTTGCCAAACGGCGATGGCGCGGCCACCGTCAGGTTTTCAAAACGCTCTTGGCGAATCAGAAAGGTGGCATTGGCAAGATTGCCGACATATGCATCGGCCTGACCAGTGGCCACGGCGCGCAGCGCATCGACCGACTGCGCCACCTCCAGCAGCCGAATCGCGGGGTATTCGGCCTTGATTCTTTCGGTAATCAAAAAAGCCTTTTCTGCCGCCAGGACCTTGCCTGCCAGCGCCTCAAGGCCGCCAACGTAAGGGCTGTTGTCGCGAGTGAAAATTACCCAGGGTGCCGTCAGATAGTCAACCGATAGCGCAAACTTCTGCTCGCGCTCAGGACTGCGGTTCATCGTCAATAGCAGGTCATAATGCTCGCGCGGCCCCATTACGTCCCGCATTGCTTCGGGCCAACCATGGCGGTCCGTCACGAACTCGACCTTGAAGCCGATGCGGTCGGCCACGGCTTGCAGATAGTCGACGGCAATCCCGCTCGGTGTCGGGCCGGCGATCATGTAGGGCGGGTAATTGGAAACACGCGCCCGCACCGTATGGCCAGCAGCAAGCCAGGCGCGCTCCTCTGCGCTGAAATCGAACTGGCCCGGGGCGGCATGTACATGCAGTGTCAAGGCACAAAAATACAGTGACAGAAAAATTCTGGCTAACACACTCATATATGAGCTGCTCCTCTGCCGAACGCAGCGTGACAGTTGGCGCTGGCGGGACGGCATCAGATCAGCGATCAGTTGAGGGTCCGCGCCAGCGCGATGCGGAACGCGCGCACCAGATCGTCGTATTGCGGCTGGGCGGCCAGCAGCGTGAACAGGTTCAGCATGCCCTTGCGGCCGGCCTCGTCGTTCCATTTGCGGTCGCGGCGCACGATCTCGATCAGGTGTTCCAGCGCGCCGCGGTAGTCGTGCTGCAGCGCCAGCGCATTGGCGAGCTGCAGCCGGGCGTCGTGATCGTTCGCGTCTGCCGCGAGCCGCTGCTGCAGCTCGGCGAGGTCGACCTCGCCGGCCGTGCCCGCCATGCGCAGGCGCGCCTGCAGCGAGTCGAC
>CAYYHO010000231.1:0-3253 GCA_964471725.1 uncultured Methyloversatilis sp.
GGCTGAAGGCGCTGGCGCGCATGGAACTGATCAGCGCCGCCCACGTCGATGCGCCTTTTGAATTCTCCTTCCGTGAACCGGAGGGCTTCTCCGACCCGCTGCTCATGCTCGAGGATGCCAGCGCGGGTTATGGAAGCGAATTCCTGCTGCAGCATGTTTCGATCAACCTGCGACCGGGCAGCCGCATCGGTTTGCTAGGCAGGAACGGCGCCGGCAAATCGACATTGGTCAAGCTGCTTGCCAACGAAAAGTCGGCGTTGGCAGGACGGCGCCTGGAAGGCCGCCATCTCAAGATCGGCTATTTCGCCCAGCACCAGATGGAGTTGCTGCGCCCCGACGAATCGCCGTTGCAGCACCTGGTGCGCCAGGAACCGCAGAGCCGCGAACAGGAATTGCGCGACTATCTGGGCGGCTTCGACTTCCGTGGCCAGATGGCGGATGCGCCCTGCCGCCATTTCTCGGGCGGCGAGAAGGCGCGCCTGGCCCTCGCGCTGATGATCCGCACCCGCCCCAACCTGCTGCTGCTGGATGAACCCACCAACCACCTCGACCTCGAGATGCGCGAGGCCCTGACGCTGGCTCTGCAGGAAACCGAAGCCGCCGTGGTGCTGGTTTCCCATGATCGCCACCTGCTGCGCACCACGGTGGATGAGTTGTGGCTGGTCGCCGACGGCGGCGTGCAACCCTTCGACGGCGACCTCGAGGACTACGCGGACTGGCTGGCGATGCGGCGCGCGCGAGCGCGTGCCGCTGCCCCGGTCGATCCCGCCAAGGCCCTGCGTGCCGCCAGCCGCGCCGAGGATGTTGCCCGGCAAAAGTCGGCGCTGGTGGAGCGGCGCTCCCTGGTCAAAGAAGCCGACAAGCTCGAAAGGCAGATCGCCGCGTGGCAAGCGGACAAGTCCGGACTCGATGCCGACATGGCCGATCCGGCGTTTTATGCGAGCAACGACCGCGCTCGCATCGAGTCGCTGGGCAGGCGCCAGGCCGAACTGGCCGCTGCCATCGAGGATGCCGAATTGCGCTGGCTGGAAATCCACACCACCCTCGAAGCGATTGCTGCGCAGGAAGCGTAAGCGGCCAAACCAAAGTCGAAGCTGGTTCGTTGTGAAAAACGTTGTGAAAAAACAGTTGCGCTCAAGTAAAACGGGCGCTATCCTGATTCGAACGAACATTCAATCAATATTTGAATACCCTAGCCCATGCCCCGCATGCCCGCCACCGTCGAACCCGGCCAGATCCGCGATCAGGTTTTGCACTCTGCCATGCGGCTGTTCACCGAGCGGGGCTATTTCAATACCGCCGTCCCCGACCTTGCCCGGGCGGCCAGCGTAAGCGTCGGCTCCATCTACCATCACTTCAAGGACAAGGAGGATGTCGCGCGCGCCCTGTATTTCAGTTTGATGGGCCATCTTCAGGAAGAACTGGCGGCCATCGCCGTGCGCCACCAGTCCGCGCATGATCGTTGCCGCGCCGTGATCGCGATGCTGTTCGCCCTCACCGAAGCCGACCGCGCCGCCATGGATTTCATGCTGTACGCGAAACATCGAGAATTCCTGCCGGGCGAACCACCGGTTTGCTCGTCGAAGCCTTTCGAAACCATGCGCCGCTTCGTCGAGGATGGCATGGCGGCGGGAGAAATTCGCCGCATGGATGTCATGGTCGCGACATCGAGTCTGTTCGGCGGCGCGATCCGCCTGATTACCGCACGACTTGATAACGTACTTGCCGAGCCGCTCCCGGACAGGCTGGATGCTGTCTGGGAATGCGCCTGGCGGAGTGTGGCCGCCTGAAACCGGGCTGCCGTTTTATTGGCGTTCGTATCGAACGAACATTCATTCTAGGAGATGCAAGATGAAAACCATGGCCATCGTGATCCGTGACGACGCTTACGACAAGATCCTCACCCCGCTTGCCTTTGCCTACCTGGTGGCTGCCGAGGGAACCCAGGTTGATCTGCTGTTCGTCAACTGGGCGGTCAAGGCACTCACCGTCGAAGGTGCCGCCAAGCTGCATATCGACGGAGCGCATGCCGCCGCCGAACCGATGGTGCGCGAAGGCGTGGCCAAGGCCGGCCTGCCTACCGACATCTATGAAATCATCAAGGCGCTGAAGTCCACCGGCTGCGTGAATTTCTATGCCTGCAGCCTCGCCGGCGCGATCTTCGGCGTCAATGAGGGCAACCTGATTCCCGAGGCCTCGGGCATCGTCGGCGCTGCCTGGTTCCTCAACGAAAAGGCCGTCAAGGCCGATCACTGCCAGTATTTCTAAGGAGCATCACCATGAACGCGTTGCAAGCCACGGCGACCCTCGATACCTCGGGCAAGTGCTGCCCGATGCCGATGGTCGAGACCAACCAGGCGATCAAGGCCCTGGCCCTGGGGGATGTCCTCGAAATCATCGCCACCGATGTCGGCACGCGCACGGACATTCCGTCCTGGTGCGAGCGCACCGGCAATACCCTGCTGTCGATGAGCGAGGAGAACGCGGTGCTGCACTACTATGTCCGCAAAGAACGCTGAAGCGCAGGAACTCTGCTGCGGCTGCGTGTATTTCCCGCCCAACCTGCCGCGCCAGGCTTATGCGCAGCAGGATTGGGACCTCCTGCAGGCCCGCAGTTGCTCCTTCGAGCACCGGCCGGGCACTGCGGAGTGCCTGGAAAACCGCAAGACGAGCTGTTCCCTGGTCGATCTGCAGGCGCACGCATAAGCCTTCATTTCCCGCCCCGTCGGAAGTGCGGCTGCTAGAATGCGCGGCTTTAAAGGGGATGTTTCGTGCAGCTGGTTTGTCTTGATCTCGAAGGCGTGCTGGTTCCTGAAATCTGGATCGAATTCGCCGCGCGCACCGGCATTCCCGAACTGCGCCGCACCACCCGCGACGAGCCGGATTACGACGTGCTGATGCAGTACCGGCTCGCGCTGCTGAAACAGCACCGGCTCGGCCTGCCCGACATCCAGCAGGTCATCGCCGCGATGGGCCCAATGCCCGGCGCGCGGGATTTCCTCGACGCGCTGCGCCGCGACTATCAGGTGATGATCCTGTCCGACACCTTCTACGAGTTCGCCATGCCCCTGATGGCGCAGCTCGGCATGCCGACCCTGTTCTGCCACAAGCTGCAGGCCAACGCCGCCGGCTTCCTGGTCGATTACCACCTGCGCATGCCCAACCAGAAGATGGAATCGGTGCGGCGCTTCAGGCAGCTCAACTTCAAGGTGATCGCCGCCGGCGATTCCTACAACGACACGGCGATGCTGGC
>CAYYHO010000232.1:0-1718 GCA_964471725.1 uncultured Methyloversatilis sp.
ACCGTCTTTCATCGCGTCATCGACGGTTTCATGATCCAGGGCGGCGGCTTCACGCCCGACATGCGGCAGAAGAGCACACGGGCGCCGATCCAGAACGAGGCGAAGAACGGCCTCAAGAACGTCGCCGGCAGCATCGCCATGGCGCGCACCGGCGATCCGCATTCGGCCTCCGCGCAGTTCTTCATCAACCTCAAGGACAACGGCTTCCTCGACTATCCGGGCCAGGACGGCTGGGGCTATGCCGTGTTCGGCAAGGTGGTGCAAGGACAGGATGTCGTGCAGAAAATCGGCAAGGCCGCCACCGGCAACGCCGGCGGCCACCAGAACGTGCCCAAATCACCCATCGTCCTCGAATCGGCCCGTCTGATCGAGAAAAAGTAAAGGAAACGACATGATCAAGTTCACCACCAACCACGGCGTCATCACCTTGGAACTCGATGCCGACAAGGCGCCCAAGACCGTCGCCAACTTCATCGAATACGTCGAGGCCGGTCACTACGACGGCACGGTGTTCCACCGCGTCATCAACGGCTTCATGATCCAGGGCGGCGGTTTCGGCGTCGGCATGAAGGAGAAATCCTGCCGCGCCCCGGTCGAGAACGAGGCCGCCATGAGCAGCAAGGCGGGCCTCAAGAACGCGCGCGGCACCATCGCCATGGCGCGCACCGGCGATCCGCATTCGGCCACCGCGCAGTTCTTCATCAACGTCGCCGACAACGACTTCCTCAACCATACCGCGCCGTCGGGCCAGGGCTGGGGTTACTGCGCCTTCGGCCGCGTCGTCGAAGGCATGGATGTCGTCGACAAGATCAAGGGCGTCAAGACCGGCAACAAGGGCTTTCATCAGGACGTGCCGGTCGAGGACGTGATCATCGAGAAGGCCGAAGTCGTCGCCTGACGCCGTGCTGCCCGAGGCCATGTCGCTGCGCCCGGGGCGGGCGCTGTTCGTTTCCGACATCCATCTCGCGCCGGACGAACCCGCCACGGTCGAGCGTTTCCTCGCCTTCCTGCACGGGCCGGCGCGCGACGCGGCGCAACTGACCATCCTCGGGGACCTGTTCGACTACTGGGCCGGCGACGACGACCTCGGCGATCCCTTCAACGCGCGCATCGTCACCGCCCTGCGCGGCGTCGCCGCCGCCGGCGTGACGCTCGCCTTCATGGCGGGCAACCGCGATTTCCTGGTCGGCGACGCGTTTGCCGCTGCCGCCGGCCTCAGCCTGTTGCCCGACCCCTGCGTGCGCGACGTGGCGGGCGTGGCGACGCTGCTGAGCCACGGCGATTTGCTGTGCACCGACGATGCCGCCTATCAGCGTTTCCGGCGCGAGGTGCGCGACCCGGCCTGGCGCAGCCACTTCCTGGCCCAGCCCCTGGCCACACGCAAGGCGCAGATCGCCGCCTTGCGCGCGCAGAGCGAGGCTGAGAAGAAGGTCAAGACGCAAGCCATCATGGACGCGAACGAGGCCGCGGTGGCAGACATGCTGCGCCAGCACCGCGTCGGCCGCCTGATCCACGGCCACACCCACCGGCAGGCGTGCCACGCGCACGTGGTCGATGGCCGCTCCTGCGCACGCTGGGTGCTCGGCGACTGGCATGCCGGCAGTGGCGTCAGCCGCGGCACCGCGCTCGCCTGCAGCGATGACGGCTGGCACTTCCTGGACTGAAAGTCGGCGCCGGGCCGCCCCAAGCCGACTTCCCCCCTGTGGGGGGCAGCGAGC
>CAYYHO010000232.1:1818-3227 GCA_964471725.1 uncultured Methyloversatilis sp.
CTGTGGGGGGCAGCGAGCCGCGCCCTTGTCGAATGCGGCGAGCGCGGGGGGCCAATAAAGTCGGCGCTGGCAGGACGGCGCGAAAAATCACATGGCACTCAAATCGACCGTCTTCAAGGCCAGCGTCAGCATCGCGGACATGGATCGCCACTACTACGCCGAGCACCAGCTGACGCTGGCGCGCCATCCCTCGGAAACCGACGAGCGCATGATGGTGCGGCTGCTCGCCTTCCTCCTGTTTGCCGACGCGCGCCTCGAATTCGGCCGCGGCCTGTCCACCGAGGACGAGCCCGCGCTATGGCAGAAGGATTATTCTGGCGTCATCGAGCGCTGGATCGAGGTCGGCCTGCCCGACGAGCGCGTGTTGCGCAAGGCCGCCGGACGCGCCGCCGAAGTGGTCGTGCTCGCCTATGGCGGCAGGACGGTCGACCTCTGGTGGAGCAAGGCAGCGCCTGCCCTGGCGCGCCTGGCCAATCTGCGCGTACTCGCCCTCGACAGCGCGCAGTCGGAAGCCCTCGCTGCGCTGGCGGCACGCAACATGCAGCTGCACTGCACGATCCAGGACGGCCAGCTGTGGCTCACCGCCGGCGACGGCGCGCAAACCGTGCTGGTCGAGCCGCGCGCGCGCGGCGCCGCCAGCCTTCCCTGACGCGTCCCGAACCCATTGTTTTCTTTATGAATTCCCGAGTGGTTTAGTCAAACACCCTGCCACAAACCAGGATTTTTGGCGCACAATAGCGCGGTACGCATGGAGTGTACTTTTTCATTTGACTAGGGGACCAAAATGAAGAGACTGCTTAGTTATACAGCATGTGCAGCACTGCTCTCGGCTTCCACTCTCTCTGTCGCCCAGGTGGGCAACATTGACATCAAGGGCGCCGGCCCGATGCATCCCTTGTGCAAGAACTGCCACCAGGTCGACACCAACATGATGCGCGGCTCGCTGGTCAGCTTCGCGCCGCCATCGCAGACGATCCAGATGGACATGGGCACCCACATGGAGATCGTCAAATACAACGACGATACCGCCGTCAAGAACATGGCCGAAATGGAAGAGCTGAAGCAGCATCGCGGCAAGGGCTTCCGGATCAACTACGCCGAGGAGAAGGGCGAAAAACGCGCCGTGCTGGTCACCCGCTTCGACATCCTGCAGACCATCCAGCCGGCCGACAAGCTGACGCGCGACGAATTCAAGAAGTTCCTCGCCGACAACAAGAACGCGATGGTCCTCGACGCGCGCCCGCCCGAGCCCTACCAGGAAGCGCACATCCCGGGCGCCAAGCTGCTGCCGGCGCCGGCCTTCGACAAGATGCACGCCCAGGTGCTGCCGCAGGACAAGGCCACGCCGCTGGTCGTCTATTGCGTCGGCGGCTGCCTGAGCCCGACCAACTTCATGCGCATCAAGGCGC
>CAYYHO010000233.1:0-867 GCA_964471725.1 uncultured Methyloversatilis sp.
GGCGCAGGCCGCCGGCGCGAATGTAGAGATCGTCGCCGCCGCCGCTCTGCTGCACGATGCCGTACCCCAGCACGAAGAAACCCCGCCCGAACGCCAGAACCACCACCACGCCTCCGCCGACCTGGCTGCCCGGCTGCTGGCCGCCGAAGGCTGGCCCGCCGAGCGCATCGCCGCCGTGCAGCACTGCATCCGCTCCCACCGCTTCCGGGACCCAGCCGAACCGCCCGCCACCCTCGAAGCCCAGGCGCTGTTCGACGCCGACAAACTTGACGCTATCGGGGCAATCGGCGTTGCTCGCGCCATCAGTTATGCTGCCCAGGCCGGCCAGCCCGCCTATGCCCCGCCATCCGAAAGCTTCCTACAAACCGGGCAGTTACAGCCCGGTGAACCCCACACCGCCTACCACGAATACCTCTTCAAACTGCGCAAGCTCAAAGATCGCCTGTTCACCCCCGCCGCCCGCCACATCGCCGAACAGCGCTCACTGGCAATGGAAGCCTACTTCACCCGCCTGGCTGCAGAAATGCACGGCGAAGCCTGAGTTTTTACCCCTTTTTTGACTTGCTATCTTCCCCAAACTGGACTACAATAAACCCATGAGCATCCCATACGGTCCCCTACTCGTCGTCGAAGACGTTCCCAATATCTTACAGCTGCTTGAAGTCACCCTGCGCTTCAAAGGCTACCCCGTGGTCACTGCCCGCAACGGCCAGGAAGCCCTGGAGAAAATTGCGGTCGAACACCCCGCCCTGATCATCACCGACATCCTGATGCCCAAGCTGGATGGCTTTGCCCTGGTGCACCGCCTGCGCACGGATGTCAAAACCAACCGCATCCCGATCATCTTCCTCTCCGCCACCTATGTGA
>CAYYHO010000233.1:877-1831 GCA_964471725.1 uncultured Methyloversatilis sp.
GCCGAAGATAAACAATTTGCCCTCAGCCTGGGCGCAGTGCGCTTCCTTGAAAAACCGGTTGACACCGAAGAACTACTGCTCACCGTCGCCGAAGTGCTCACCTCCGGCCCTTCCACCGGCCCCACTCCCCTGGACGAGCAGCAGTTCTACAAAGGCTACCGTGACCGCCTGGAAAGCAAGCTGCGCCATAAGATCGGCCAGATCCAGCGCACCGAGCGCCTGCTCGAAACCCTGCCTGAAGACCAGAAACCCGCCTTCACTACCCTGCTCGAAGAAGCCCGCAGCCATCGTGATGAAATCCAGGCCGAGTTGGACGATCTCTACCGCCTGATCGGGCAATACACCGAAAACCACTGATATGCCAACCTTAGCTTACCTCCAAGAACTGGCCTTGCAGGCCGGTGAAATTTTGCGCGCCGGGCGCACCCAGAACATCCAAATCGACCATAAAGGCGAGATCGACCTGGTGACCGAAATCGACCGCCGCTCTGAGGCCTTCCTGATCGGCCAGATCCGCAGCCAATTCCCCACCCATGCCATCATCGCCGAAGAAAGCGGCAATCATGCCGGCGACGCCTGCTGCCGCTGGTACATCGACCCCCTGGATGGCACGGTCAACTACGCCCACGGTGTGCCCTTCTACTGCGTCTCCATTGCTTACGCCGAAGACGGCCTGGTGCGCCTGGGCGTGATCTACGACCCCATCCACAACGAGCTGTTCAGCGCCGAAGCCGGCCAGGGCGCAACCCTCAACGGCGCGCCGCTGCAGGTTGGAGGGGCAAAGCTGCTCGATCAAAGCCTGCTGGTCACCGGCTTTCCCTACGACATTCGCACCAATCCGCGCAATAACCTGAACCACTATGCCCGTTTTGCGGTGCGCTCGCAGGGCGTGCGGCGGCTCGGCTCCGCCGCCCTCGACTTGTGCTACATCGCCGCCGGCCGGCTGGACGGCTA
>CAYYHO010000233.1:1841-3223 GCA_964471725.1 uncultured Methyloversatilis sp.
CTCAACCCGTGGGATGTAGCCGCCGGGGCGCTGATCGCCGGCCAGGCCGGCGCGCAGGTCACCGCCGTCAACGGCGCAGCCGACTACCTGACCCCGCCCTGCTCCGTCCTGGCCGCCAACCCCGCCATCCACGCGCAGATGCTTGTAATCCTCAACCAATCGTAGGATCACACCTGCGTGTGCGCGCCCCTGCTTTCTCCCAAAAAATCCGATCTTATCCGATCTGATCTGTGAGCTTCTTCAAAGCCCCCCACGCAGCAGCTTCTCCAGTTCGCCCAAGTCCACCCGCGCGGTGATATCCAGGCTCAACGGCGTGACCGACACCGCCCGCCGCACATGCAGCGCATACACATCGCTGTCGGGGTCATACAGTTCATAGCCTCCCGAAGTCCGGTAGCCGACGCGTCCCGGCGTCTCCCACGATTTCCGCTCCGGCGCGGTGGGCTGGAAATAGCGCCGCCGGGAAAGGCGGGTGACCACCCACGGCATCTCCGGCGTTGCCTGCGCGGGGATATCCAGCTTCAACGCCGCCACATCGTTCTGCAGAGGCCCTCGCAACATCAACCCGGCAAACAAGCGGGTAAAGTGGGCCGCCGCCGAAAAATCCACCGCATCGGAATGCGAATAATGGTACTGCGCCTCCGTCTCCAAAGACACCGCCAACGCCGGGATGCCCAGCGAGGCGCCCTCCAGCGCGGCGCCGATCGTGCCTGAAATCGTCACCCAGCTGCCCACGTTCTCTCCGTAATTGATTCCCGCCACCAACAGATCAGGCCGCTCAGGCAGCACCTCCAACACGCCGTGCAGCACCGCCTGCGCCGGGGTTCCACCCACCGCATACGCCGTCCAGCTTCGCCCATCCACCTGCACCTGCTGCGTGCGGATGATCCCATCCGAACTGGCCGGCAGGCTGCGGCTGGCGGCGGTGGACTGCTCGCGCGGCGCGACCACATGCACAAAACCGATCTCGCTCAACGCCCGCGCGGCGGCCCACAGGCCGGGCGAGGCGATGCCGTCGTCATTGGTCAACAAAATTCGGGCGTGTTTCATATGCGTCTTCCAATTATACCCCGCCACGCCGCCCACACAGCACCAAGATCCTGCCTGCTCCCCCATCGCTTTCTATATGAAAGAAATCGGCCACCAAAGATTATCCCTTGCTATCGGCAACGATTTTGCACTGTCCTACCTCCTCCTCCGTTCCGTGCCATCCACGCCGAGAGAGCGATGCTCGTCCAGTTCCACCAAAAACGTGCGCGCCTTGCGCTGTAAATTCTTCAAGCTTTGCAACGCCTGCACATAATTCCGCTTCTGTTTGTACTGCCGCTTCAATGCCAAAAGATCACGTTCCATTTCATCCAACAGCCGGCGCATCTCCCCCG
>CAYYHO010000234.1:0-3222 GCA_964471725.1 uncultured Methyloversatilis sp.
TTCATGTCACCCCTTGAAGCCCGGCAGTCTTATGCCAGCCGGAAGGCCGCATGAGCTGCAAACCTGTGTCCAATCAACTGCGGGCGGTACAACTCTTTCAAATGGCATCTAATTTTTTGGCTTTCATGTTCCGTGCGCTTGACTTATTGTTATCTTTGTTCGGATTAGTGTTCGGGATACCGTTAATGCTGATACTGTTGCTGGCGAGTTATCTGGACACGGGGTCGCCGATCTTCAAGCAGGAGAGGGTAGGCCGTCATCGTAAGCCGTTTGTGCTGGTGAAGTTCCGCACCATGAAACCAGGTACTTCCTCGGCCGCCACGCATCTTGTTGATGTTTCGGCGATTACTCCTTTTGGCCATTTTTTGCGGAGTTCAAGGCTCGATGAGTTGCCGCAGCTTTGGAACGTGCTAAAGGGTGACATGAGCTTAGTGGGACCTCGGCCTTGTTTGCTCAATCAGGGTGAGTTGATAACTGAGCGTGTTGCTCGTCGAGTTTTTGATGTGAGGCCAGGCCTTACCGGACTTGCCCAAATTCAAGGCATTGATATGTCAACACCCCGTTTGCTGGCCGAAACAGACGCTCGCATGCTGGCAAACTTCACTATAGTTGCCTACTTCAAATATATCCTAATAACGGTTTTTGGTGGTATGAAGGACACCCGGAGTAAGTCATAAAAAAGTCATCATGAGAAGGTCTTTGTATCAGCTTGCCGTTCCTATTTTGGCTATGCCAAGAACGGCAAAACGCTTAGTTGCACTGTCTGTCGACGTCAGTTTATGCATTCTGACGGTTTGGCTGGCTTATTACTTACGGCTAGGAGAACTTATTAGTTTTTCGCGCCAAAATGAATGGATCCAGGGGGCAGTATGGGCTGCCGCTGCATCTATCCTTATTGCTCTGCCGATATTTATCGTCTCGGGTCTTTATCGAGCCATCTTTCGTTACAGTGGCTGGCCCGCACTATTGGCGGTCGCTCGAGCTGTAGCGATCTACGGACTGCTCTATGCTTCCATCGTTACGGCTATCGGAATTCCTGATGTTCCACGGACCGTAGGAATCATTCAACCCATCCTGCTATTGCTATTCGTGGGTACATCCCGTGCTTTAGCGCGATTATGGCTTGGCGAGCATTATCAAAACATCCTGAGGCATGCTTCCCGTCCGAGGGTGCTCATTTTTGGCGCGGGGAATTCCGGTCGTCAGCTGGCTTCGGCCATGAACAACAACCCGGAAATGCAAGTGGTAGGTTTTCTAGACGACGATGATCGCTTGCATGGCCATGTGCTAAATGGGCAGCCTATCTATTCCCCCGCAGATCTCGCCACACTTGTGACGTCGTTACAGATTAGCGATGTGTTACTTGCGATGCCGAGCATCTCACGCCGACGCCGCAATGAAATCCTAGGCCAAATTCGTAGCGCTCATGTTTCGGTGCGCACGTTGCCCAGCGTGACCGATCTGGCCAAGGGGAAGGTGAGCGTGTCGGACCTCCGGGAACTTGACATCCACGACTTGCTTGGCCGCGAACCGGTGATGCCCAACTACATCATGCTGGCAAAAAATGTCATTGGTAAGGTGGTGCTGGTGACGGGGGCCGGCGGGTCGATCGGCAGCGAACTCTGCCGCCAGATTCTTGCCGTCGGCCCGGCCAAGCTGCTGCTGATCGAGCACAGCGAGTTCGCGCTGTATGCGATTCACCAGGAACTCGAAGGCAGAAATACGGACCATGAAACCGTGCTGGTGCCATTGCTGGCCTCGGTGCAGGATCGGGAGCGGATGCGCGAGATCATGTCCACCTGGCATCCGGATACGGTTTATCACGCCGCCGCCTACAAGCATGTGCCGCTGGTCGAGCACAATCCCGCCGAGGGCATCAAGAACAACGTGCTGGGCACGCTGCGCACGGCGCAGGCG
The DNA here is from genome assembly GCA_964471725.1 of uncultured Methyloversatilis sp. Lineage (GTDB taxonomy): Bacteria > Pseudomonadota > Gammaproteobacteria > Burkholderiales > Rhodocyclaceae > Sulfuricystis. The sequence continues at coordinate 1,918 of CAYYHO010000234.1, forward strand.
GCGGCGGAGAGCGGCGTGGCCGACTTCGTGCTGGTCAGCACCGACAAGGCGGTGCGCCCGACCAACATCATGGGGGCGAGCAAGCGGCTGGCTGAAATGGTGTTGCAGGCGCTGGCGGCGACGCGGCCGGGGACGAAATTCAGCATGGTGCGTTTCGGCAACGTACTAGGCTCATCAGGCTCGGTGGTGCCCAAGTTTCGCCAGCAAATCCGCGATGGCGGCCCGCTGACCTTGACCCACCCCGAGATCACCCGCTACTTCATGACCATTCCGGAAGCCTCGCAGCTGGTGATCCAGGCCGGGGCGATGGCCAGGGGCGGCGACGTGTTCGTCCTCGACATGGGGGAAGCGGTGCAGATCATGGGCCTGGCGCGCCGCATGATCGAACTTTCGGGCCTGTCCGTGAAGAATGCAGAGAACCCCGACGGCGACATCGAAATCGAGATCACCGGCTTGCGGCCGGGCGAAAAGCTCTACGAGGAACTGCTGATCGGCGACAACCCGAAACCGACATCGCACCCGCGGATCATGAAGGCGCACGAGGATTTCATCCCCTGGGCGGCATTGGAAGGCCAGCTCGACGCTCTGGAGTTGGCGCTCAACGTCAATGACGTCGGGGTGATCAGGCTGATGATGGGCAAGCTGGTGGGGGAATATGCGCCGAGCGACGCGATCGTCGACTGGGTGTATCTGGAGCAGGAGGCCGAGGCGCAGGCGCAGGGGCGTTGATCACTTGCCGTTTTTCATCAACAAGCTGAAGCAGCGTGGGCCAAGGCTCCCTTCGATTGACGAGTTCGCCTGCTCGCTTGCCTCAATAAAGATTTCCTGCCCCGCCCGCAATTCTTTTGGACACGAAATTGGGGGGCAGGTCACGATGATCGGACGCATTAATCCTGAACAGGTAATCTACCGGGAATTGCCACCCCGACGCGGGCACTGGGCGCAAATGCTAATATAGCGTCCCTCCCTTTCACAGACAGGCTCCGTGCAGGTTTACGCCCTCGGCATCAACCACCATACCGCTCCGCTCGACATCCGCGAGCAGGTGGCGTTCGACCCGGCCAAGCTGAGCCTCGCGCTGCACGATCTGCTGCGCGCGAGGCCGGTGCGCGAGGCGGCGATCCTGTCGACCTGCAACCGCACCGAACTGTATTGCGCCACCAACGAGCCGGCGGCGGCGGTCGACTGGCTGGCGGAGTACCACGCCCTGCCGGTGCGCCGCATCGATCCCTACCTCTACCAGCACCCGCAGCGCGCTGCGGTGCGGCACATGTTCCGCGTGGCCTCCGGGCTGGATTCGATGGT
>CAYYHO010000235.1:0-3214 GCA_964471725.1 uncultured Methyloversatilis sp.
CCATGGCCTGGCGCGCCGGTTGCCGGGTGGCCAACATGGAGTTCATCCAGTTCCATCCGACCTGCCTCCATCACCCGCAGGCCAAGTCCTTCCTCATCACCGAGGCCATGCGCGGCGAGGGCGGCATTCTGCGCCTGCCCCCTGAACTCGGAGGCACCCGCTTCATGCTCGCCCACGACGCACGCGCCGAATTGGCGCCGCGCGACATCGTCGCCCGCGCCATCGACCATGAAATGAAGCGTCACGGCCTCGATTGCGTCTACCTCGACATGACGCACAAGGGCGAAAGCTTCATGCGCGCCCATTTTCCCAACATCCACGCCCGCTGCCTCGAACTGGGCATCGACATCGCCCGCCAGCCGATCCCGGTCGTGCCGGCGGCGCACTACACCTGCGGCGGCGTCATGGTGGACCTGGCGGCGCGCACTGACATCCCCGGCCTGTATGCGCTGGGCGAGGCCTCCTGGACCGGCCTGCACGGCGCCAACCGCCTGGCCAGCAATTCATTGCTCGAATGCGTGGTCTTCAGCGCCGCCGCCGCCGCCGACATCCGGGCGCAGAAAACCCTCAAGCTGCCCCGGCTGCCGCGCTGGGACGAAAGCCGCGTCACTGACGCCGACGAGGAGATCGTCATCTCCCACAACTGGGACGAACTGCGCCGCTTCATGTGGGACTATGTCGGCATCGTGCGCACCAACAAGCGGCTCGAACGCGCCCGCCATCGCATCCGCCTGCTGGAACAGGAGATCGCGGAGTTCTACGCGCATTTCCGCGTCAGCAACGACCTCATCGAGCTGCGCAACCTGGTGCAGACAGCCCACCTGATCGTCGCGTGCGCCTTAAAGCGCAAGGAAAGCCGCGGCCTGCATTTCAGCCGCGACTATCCGGAAACCCTGCCGCGGGCACGCAATACCGTGCTGCGGCCCCGCACCTAAGCGGGCGGTCATTCATCCTTCGAAGCAGCCCCGACCCAGAAATCCTGCCCCATGTTGAGGAATTCCTCATAGGGGACATAGTGCGAGCCATCGCAGGAGAAGGTCAGGCCGACGATGCCGTTGAAGATATTCACGGTACCCGAGCGCAGATAGAACATCTCGTCCATGCGGCGCAGATCCGTGAAGCGCTCCAGGATCGCCCGCACCTGATCCACCGGGATCAGCGCATCCTCCGGGTAGGGAATGCGCGGATAGGCCAGACACATGTTCGGATCGACCATCATGTCGACACTCAGCAGACGGTAGCGGTAGGGGTCGTTGAGCAGCCAGATCACGGCGCGGCTGCTGGAGAAATGCAGCATCACGTGGAAGACCCCGTGATAAACCATCAATTCGGTGACCACGCCGAGCGCGGTTTCCAGTTGCTGGTCCATCACGCTGTCGGTGCGCTGCTGGTAGAACACCGTGGCGCGGATCGAGGGGTCGCCCTTGATCTGGCGCCACTGGCGCGGCTCTTCATAGAGTTCGCGGGTCAGCGGCAGGTCGCGCAGGCCGAAATAGGCGCCGATGTAGCCGAGCAGGCGGCCGGACTCGTCGCGCACATCCTGCACCGCCGTCAGCGAGGGGCGGTTCGCCTTGAGGCTCATGTAGGCCTGCGACAGCACCAGCGGCATCGGGGAGGAAACTTCGCTCACGTAGGGACGGCGCGAGCGATCGCGCCCGAAGCCTTCCAGCAGTCCGGCATGGCCGACGTTGTCGCTGATCTGTCGGCAGTTCGCATCCATGACATACAGGTGCTTGCAATAGGACAGCTTGACCAGCGCGCCGGCCAGCACGACGTTCAGGCGCTGGCGATCCCCCCACACCGGCACGCATTTGCGCGCCAGCTCGCCGAGCGGCTGCGACAACAGCTCGTGCAGGGCCTGACGCTGGTTTTCAATGCTCTTCTGCAGATTTTCCATTCAAGTATTCACCCGTCACGGCACGTCGCATCAGGCGGCTCGCGCACGCCACCTCAACCACAGGGACAGCTGTCGAAACGCCGTTGCGCCCACGGCATCCGGCAGCAAGGCCAGGCTCGCTGTGACGGCTGCATCGCGGCGCAGGCGCAAAATAACCAGATTGGACAGCACGGCGGTTTGCGGCAGGATCGTCGCCGTCTCGCGAGCGCCGACTATTGTTTCGATTTCCAGTTCGCCCTGCGCACCCAGATGCAGGGCGGCAACGGGTTGGCGATATTGCCCGGCCAGGCTATGGACCAGCGAAACCAGCACCAGGCCGATCAGGGCCAGCCGCCAGGGCCAGGACAGCATCAAGGGCAGGATCGCGCCTATCGCCAGGAGATGGGCAACCACCAGCAGGCCAAGCAATCGCCTCGAGATTCGCAGCGGAATCGTCAAGGGTAGCTTCATGGCACGGCTGTTTCAGACGCGGGTGAACGCCAGGGTGCCCTACACTCGCCGGAAGGCGAGTGTGCCATTGGTGCCGCCGAAGCCGAAATTGTTCTTGATGGCGGCATCGATCCTGAGGTCGCGCGCCGCATTGGCGCAGTAGTCGAGGTCGCACTCCGGATCCTGCTCGAAGATGTTGATGGTCGGCGGCGAGACCTGGTGATGCACGGCGAGCGCCGTCAGCACCGCTTCGAGGCCGCCGGCGCCGCCGAGCAGATGGCCGGTCATCGACTTGGTCGAATTCACCACCAGTCGCCTGGCCGCATCGCCGAACGCCAGCTTGATGGCTTCGGTTTCGTTCTTGTCGCCCAGCGGCGTCGAGGTGCCGTGGGCATTGATGTACTGCACCTGGTCGGCGGCAAGGCCGGCGTCCTTGAGCGCATTCGCCATGCTGCGCCGCGGGCCGTCGGTGTCCGGCGCCGTCATGTGATAGGCATCGCCGCTCATGCCGAAGCCGGCCAGTTCGGCATAGATCTGCGCACCGCGCCGCCGGGCATGCTCGTACTCTTCCAGCACCATGACGCCGGCGCCCTCGCCGAGGACGAAACCGTCGCGTGCCTTGTCCCACGGCCGGCTTGCGGTAGCCGGATCGTCGTTGCGCGTTGACAGGGCCTGCGCCGCGGCAAAGCCGCCGATGGCCAGCGGCGTCACCGTCGATTCGGCGCCCCCGCAGACCATCGCATCGGCATCGCCGTACTGGATCATGCGAAAGCTGGTGCCGATGGCGTGCAGCCCGGTGGTGCAGGCGGTCACCACGGCGAGGTTCGGCCCCTTGAGGCCGAGCATGATCGACAGGTTGCCCGAGATCATGTTGATGATGGTGCCGGG
>CAYYHO010000236.1:0-3181 GCA_964471725.1 uncultured Methyloversatilis sp.
TTCGAGCGTGCCGTCCACCCCGACGGGGCTGTCGCCGGCTGCGAAGTGGTAGGTGTCGTCGCCGGCGCCGCCTTGCAGGCTGTCGGTGCCCCGGCCGCCGGCGATGCGGTCCGTCAGCCCGGTGCCGATGAGGGTGTCGTTGCCGGCGCCGCCCTCTATATCGAAGCCCCGCGCGAGCAGTTCGCTCCAGCTCAGGCGGGTGCCGTCCGCAAAGTGGCAGGCGGCGAAGGTCGGCTGGGCGAGCGGATCGTCCGGGTCCCAGTCGTGGATATGCACGGCGTTGCCGTCGCCGAGGTCGAGCATGAGCGAGCCGGGGCGCAGCTTGATCCGGGCGGGATCGATGCCGGGGCCGAAGACCAGGATGCTCGCTTCGGCGCCCGTGTCGGCGTCGTGGATGTGGTCGATGCCATCGCCCTGGTTGATGAAGTAGGTGTCGCGGCCGCCCCCGCCGATGAGGGTGTCGTTGCCCGTGCCGCCGATCAGCACGTCGTCGCCGTAGCCGCCTTCGAGCCGGTCGTCGCCGGCCCCGCCGTCGAGCCAGTCGTCGCCGTGCAGTGCCTGCGGCAGGTCGGCGCGGTCGCCGATCAGCACGTCCGCACCCTGCCCGCCGATGAGGATGTCGTGGCCGGCTTCGCCGAACAGCACGTCGTCATCGTCACCGCCGTCGAGCAGGTCGTCGCCGCCACCCCCAAAAAGCCAGTCCTCCCCGGCGCCGCCGTAGAGGGCGTCGTGGCCGGTTTCGGCATCGCCGCTGTCCAGGCGGGTGACACCCTGTATGTGGCTGGTGTATTGCATGAGGTTGCCTTGCGCGGTGATGCTGCGGCTGATGCTCCAGTCGCGGCTGAGCTGGCCGCTCCAGCTGCCGTCGCCGTAGAGGTTGTCGGCGCCGGTGCCGCCGAGCAACAGGTCATTGCCGCGGCCGCCGAGGAGGATGTCCTGCCCGCGGCTGCCGATGGCGCAGTCGTTGCCGTCGCCGCCGTCGAGCCAGTCACCGCGCAGGTGCTCGCCGGCGCCGGCCTGGTTGTCCGCCCAGGCCGCGGTCAGCGTGACCTGGCTGTCGGCGTAGAGGATGTCGTCTCCCGCTTCGCCGGCCAGGATGTCGCTGCCTGCGCCGCCTTCGAGGCTGTCGTGGCCATCCCTGCCGAACAGCCAGTCTGCCCCGCCGCCGCCCTGGATGCGTTCGGCGCCGGCGCTGCCGAAGAGGTAGTCGTTGCGGCCGGGCTGGGCAATGCGCTGGCCGTCGGCGGTGCTGGCAAGGATCAGGTTGCCGTCGGCGTCGTGCGCGCCGGGCGCATAGAGGGGGTTGCCTGCGGTGTCATGGGCTATGGGTTCGTCGCGGGGCTGGTAGTCGCCCGCGACGAGGCGGGCGTCGGCCGCCAGCTCGGGCAACGCAATGCGCCACAGGCCATAGTCGCCATCGGCAAAGCCGGCGCCGAGGTCGAGGCTGCCGCCACCGGGCAGGGTGAGGGTCCAGGTGGCGCCCTGGCGGAGGGTGATCTGGCCGTCGGGGCTGCTCCAGCTGTCGTCGGGCTGCCGGATGAGCAGCTTGACGCCCCGGCCATCGACGAGGATGCGGCCGGATTGGTCCGCATCGCTGATCGTGTCGGCACCGTCACCGGTAGACCACAGGTAGCTGTCGAGGCCAAGGCCGCCGGCGAGGATGTCGTTGCCTCCCCGTCCGGCCAGGATGTCGTTGCCGGCCAGGCCGACCAGCAGGTCGGCGGCGCTGCCGCCCGTCAGGGTGTCGGCACCGGCGCCGCCGAGCATGAAGGCGCGCCGGCCGTTTTCTCCTGCATCTGCAACAAGTCGCTCTGCACCGATGTACCAATCGTCAGCATTGGCTAGCCAGGTACCGTAGGCCAGGCGCGCATCATCGCCGCCGACTTGCGGCCAGAACCAGGTCTGGAAATATTGCTCGTATCCTTTGTTATCTCGAAGGCTGCCGGCGACTTTGTCAATGTCGAACTTGACTCCCCCGCCGGCCGTTTCGAAGAAGTCACCGGCGAACTCCGCGCCAGCCTGATGGTAAGCCTGGATGGCAAACGCTATCAGGGCCTTGTTGAGCATCGCTTCGCTTTCTATCCGACCACCTGACACGGCCAGCCGGTTCATGTCGGCGGTGAAGTTTTCCAGGAGTTTGTCTCCTGGCTGACCGCCAATGCCGATTTGCCGACGCAGCAGAAGTTCCATGAAGTTGGTGTCTGCAGAGCCTGCATTTGTCTCGAAGGCATACAGGTTTTTATCAAACATGAGCGGAATCAGATTGGGCAACTTTCCGGTTACCGCCTCAAAGCCGGGCACGGTTTTCATGGCGGCCAGCATCGCGATGGAGTGCAGGTCGTCGGCGCTGGCAGCCAGGCCGGCATGGGGGATGATTTCCCGCTGGCCGCCGATGCGCTGCGATGTAGGTACCAGGGGGTGGCTGGTGAGGACTTCGCCGGCCACACTGTGGTCGGTCACTTTCCATTCGCCGCGAATGCCCGGGATGGCACTGGCGCCTTCGCCGTTGGCGGCCATGTCGCTGGTAAAACTATCGAGCGCAGCCTGCAGTCTCGGCAGCAACAGCGATTGACCATTTGCGCCAGGCTGCCCGGCCAGGTAACGCCGGATCGCCGTGCGCGTGTCGTTGTTGGCGCTCAGACGGAAGGGCGCCTGGTCGAAGGTGACGGCGCGCTGGTCGAACAGCACGCCCATCAGCGCCGCCAGCCCGCCGCCCAGACTGTGGCCGGTGAAGCTGTAATTCATTTCTGCGCCATATTGCTGCCGGATGCGGGCGTAGAAGGCGGCGGCTTTCTCCAGTTGCGCCGCCGCCCAGGGCGACGCAAAGAGGACAAAATTGCTCAGCCAGTCTTTCCATTCATCCGTGCCGGCAAAGGCAATGACGATTTCGTTGCCCTTGCGATAAGCGACCGCTTCGAAGCCAGTGGCTTGGTCGTAGGTATATCCGCCTTGGGAGGTAAGATCATCCCAGTCCTCAGGATGCGGAATCCAGTTATTCCGATGACGATTTTCGATATATGCGTTTCCAGACATCAGGACATACTCAAAGGTCTCAGCCATTTCAATTTCCCCTTATTGCTGTTTTTTTGGCAGTAGTTTTTTGATGCACATTTCCATCCCCCTAATACCACTCCGGTAGATGGTGCGGAGGTCGGGGGAGAGGCGAGTCATGCGGCTCACT
>CAYYHO010000237.1:0-3175 GCA_964471725.1 uncultured Methyloversatilis sp.
ACATCGAGTCGGGCAACATGCTGGCCAAGCAGCTCGAATATCTGGCCGACGCCCTCTCCGCCGGCATCGTCCTCGGTGCGCGCGTGCCGATCGTGCTGACCAGCCGGGCCGACTCGGCGCAGACGCGCACCGCCTCCACCGCCATTGCCGTCGTCATGGCCCACGCCAAGCGCGGCGCCAACCGGTGAGCCGATCATGGCAGATGCCCTGCTGACCGTTAACGCCGGCTCCTCCTCGATCAAGTTCGCGCTGTTCCGCCACGGCCGGCCGGTACCCGCGCAACCGGAACTGGTCGGACAGATCGACGGCATCGGCGCCGCCGGCGACGCCCGCATCAAGGTCAAGGACCAGGCCGGCAACACCCGCGCCGACAGCACGCTCGCCCTCGGCGGCGAGCACCCGCATCGCGCCGCGCTCGACCACCTGGTGGCATGGCTGAAGGAACACGGGAACGGCTGGCGCATCGCCGGCGTCGGCCATCGCATCGTGCACGGCGGCGAGGCATTTTCCCAGCCGATCCGGCTCGATGACGGCACGGTCGCCAAGCTGCAGGATTTCATTCCGCTCGCGCCCCTGCACCAGCCGCACAACCTGGCCGGGGTCGCGGCGATGCGTGCCGCCCTCCCGGGCGTGCCGCAGATCGCCTGCTTCGACACCGCCTTCCACCGCAGCCAGCCGGCCATTGCCCAGCTGTTCGCCCTGCCGCGCCGCATCACGGCGCAGGGCGTGCGGCGCTACGGCTTCCACGGCCTCTCCTACGAGTACATCGCCGACGTGCTGCCGCAGCACCTGCCCGACGGCCGCGCCGAAGGCCGCGTGATCGTCGCGCATCTGGGCAATGGCGCCTCGATGTGCGCGCTGGTGAACCGCAGGAGCCAGGCGACGACCATGGGTTTCACCGCCGTCGAAGGCCTGATGATGGGCACCCGCACCGGCGCCCTCGACCCCGGCGTGCTGCTCTACCTGATGGCCTACGACGGCATGGATGCGCAGGCGCTGACCAACCTGCTCTACAAGGAATCCGGCCTGCTGGGCGTCTCCGGCATCAGCCAGGACATGCGCGTGCTGCTGGCCTCCGGGCGCCCGGAAGCGCGCGAAGCTGTAGACCTGTTCTGCTACCGCATCGTGCGCGAGATCGGCTCGCTGGCGGCCGCCATCGGCGGACTCGATGCGCTGGTATTCACCGGGGGCATCGGCGAGCATGCCGCGCCGGTGCGCGCCCAGGTCTGCCAACAACTCGGCTGGCTAGGCCTCGAATTCGACGCCGCCGCCAACGAGGCCGCGGCAACTTGCCTGACCAGCGCCGACAGCCGCGTGACCGCGCTGGTGGTGCCGACCAACGAAGAATGGATGCTGGCCCGCCACACGGCCGAACTGCTGTGAACACCCCCCAGGCTGATGCCACCCGCCATAGCCTCTTCGACGACGCCCAGGGCATCCTCACCGGGGCTCTGGTGGTGTCCATCGGCATCCTGTTCATCAAGCAGGCCGGCCTGCTCACCGGCGGCGCCGTCGGCATCGCCTTCCTGATCCACTACGCCACCGGCAGTAACTTCGGCCTCACGCTGTTTTTCGTCAACCTGCCCTTCTACTGGCTGGCGGTCAGGCGCATGGGCATGGAATTCACGCTCAAGACCCTGGCCACCGTGCTGCTCGTTTCCCTGCTCAGCGAGGGATTGCCGCAGGTCGTCGAAATCGGCGCCATCGACCCGTTCTTCGCCGGCCTCGCCGGGGGACTGCTGATGGGGGTCGGCATGCTGATCCTGTTCCGCCATCGCTCCAGTCTCGGCGGCCTCAACGTCCTCGTGCTCTGGCTGCAGGAACGCTTTGGCTGGCGTGCCGGCAAGCTGCAGATGGGGCTGGATGTCACCATCCTGCTGGCCGCCACCCTGCTGGCGCCCCCGCTGGTGCTCGCGGCCTCGGTGCTCGGTGCGGTGCTGCTCAACTTCGCGCTCGCCGTAAATCACAAACCGGGCCGCTACATGGCGTTCTGAAGGAGAGAGCCGAACCCATCCGCACCGCGGCTTCATCGGCGCCGACTATTGCTTTCATGCTAAGATGATATTTTTTTGTAAATACTAAGGTTATACGTATCGAGCCGCTGCATCATCCCCATCAACGTCATCGCCTCGCCAATTACAATGCGGCGGGCACTGAAATTGGAGAAAGGACCATGACTACCCTCTCGTTCCTCGACCCCGCCCGGCCACAACCCTGGGCCAGCTTTCTAGAACAGGTCAACCGCGTCGAACCCCACCTCGGCAGGCTGGCCTACTGGGTGGATACCCTCAAGCACCCCAAGCGCATCCTGATCGTCGATGTGCCGATCCAGCGCGATGACGGCTCGCTGGCGAATTTCGAGGGCTATCGCGTCCAACACAATCTCTCGCGCGGCCCCGGCAAGGGTGGCATCCGTTTCCATCCCGACGTCACGCTCAACGAAGTGATGGCCCTGTCGGGCTGGATGACGGTCAAGTGCGCCGCCCTGAACCTGCCCTATGGCGGCGCCAAGGGTGGCGTGCGGCTGGATCCCGCCGCGCTCTCGTCTGGCGAACTGGAGCGCGTGACGCGGCGCTACACCTCCGAAATCGGCATCATCATCGGGCCCACCAAGGACATCCCGGCGCCGGACGTCGGCACCAACGAGCAGACCATGGCCTGGATCATGGATACCTACTCCGTCAACCAGGGCGGCACCGTGACCGGCGTGGTCACCGGCAAGCCGATCAGCCTGGGCGGCAGCCTCGGCCGCCGCGAAGCGACCGGCCGCGGGGTCTTCGTCACTGCCCGCGAAGCGGGCCTGCGCCAGGGCGTGAAAGTCCAGGGCGCGCGCGTCGTGGTACAGGGCTTCGGCAATGTCGGTGCGATAGCCGCCCAGTGCTTCGTCGGCGCCGGCGCAAAAGTCGTGGCCTTGCAGGATGCCACCGGCAGCATCGCCAATCCCGCCGGCATCGATGTGAATGCGGCGCTCGCCCATGTCGCAGGCGGCGGCAAGCTGGTCGAGTTTCCGGGCGCGGAGCCGGTCGGCGCCGAGGAATTCTGGGACATCCCCTGCGAGTTCCTGGTCCCCGCCGCCCTCGAAGGACAGGTCGATGAAGCGCGGGCCGGGCGGTTGCAGGCCCGCATCGTCGTCGAGGGCGCCAACGGCCCGCTGCTGCCGGTCGCCGACGACATC
>CAYYHO010000238.1:0-3153 GCA_964471725.1 uncultured Methyloversatilis sp.
GCAGCACGCGCTGGATGTGCTCCCACTCCAGCCGGCCGACCGACAGCGGGTCGCTGGCCACTGCAACAGCCGCATCGTCGGCGACCGGTTCACCGTCCGCAGCGAAGGCGGCAATGATCGCGTCGACCTCGATCGGCTTGGCCAGATACTGGATGGCGCCGAGCTTGATGGCTTCCACCGCCGTGACGATGCTGGCGTAGCCGGTCAGCACGACGATGCGGCAGTCGGGCGCCGCGATCAGCAGCGACGGGATCAGCGGCAGCCCGGAGACGCCGCCGATATTGAGATCGAGCACGACGTGGCTGGGCTGCAGCGCCCGTGCCGCCGCCACTGCGTCGGCTGCCGCGGTGACGCCGTGCGCGGGGTAACCGCGCCGCTCCAGCGCGCGCACCAGCACGGCATTGAAGATGGCGTCGTCGTCGATGACGAGGAACCGCTGTTTAATGATGGCAAGCCTGTCAGGGGCAGGGTGATGCGCGCCAACCCCCCCGTGGCGCCGCCGGCATCGCTGTCGCCTTTGGGGCGATTGGACAATGCCAGCCGGCCGCCCAGCCGTTCGATGGCGGCGCGCGTCAGCAGCAGCCCGATGCCGCTGCCCGCGGCATGCGCCGCAAAAGGCTGTTGGCCGCCCTGCTGTAGCACCGCGGCGGGAAAGCCGGGGCCCCGGTCGGCAACCTCGATGACGAGCTGCGCGGCATCCCAGGCGACCCGCAGCGTCACCGGGCCGCCGGCGCGCTGGGCGTTGTCGAGCAGGTTGGTGATCCCTTGTTCGAGGGTGGGTTCGACGGCGATGACCGGCGCCGTCCCCATGTCGGGCGGCGTGCCGGCATGTGCCGTCACGCCAGGGCCGACTTTTTCGAAGACGCTGTCGGCGGCTCCCCGACGGTCGCGCCAGCGCGCATGCAGGGATTCCAGCCAGTCGTCGCAGCGCAGCCGCGCGGCGCGTTCGAGGCGTTCGACACCGGCGCGTTCCGCGAGGCCGCTGATGATTTTCTTGCAATGGGCGATCTGCCCGCGCAACAGATCGAGGTCGGCTTGCGCGTCGGCGCCGAGGCGGGGATCGGCGCGCAATTCGCCGGCCAGCACGGCCATGGTCGCCAGCGGCGTGCCCAGTTCATGCGCGGCGCCGGCGGCCAGGGCGCCCAGCGCCAGCACGCGCTCGTCGCGCAAGGCCTGTTCGCGGATGGCTGCCAACTCGGCATCGCGCTCGCGCAAGGTGGCGGTCATGCGCAGGATGAAGCCGCCGACCAGCACCACGGAAACGACGAAGGTGAGCCACATGCCGACCAGATGGAGATGAGCCCCGTGCGCCGGGTCGTCAAGCGGCAGCGGCAAGAAGCTGTGCATGAGTAGCGAATAGGCCGCGATCGCCAGTGCGCCGACCGCCCCAACCTGGCGGGCCGGCAGGGTCAGCGCCGCGACGACCACCGGCGGCAGGAGCAGCGAGACCAGCGGGTTGGTCGCGCCGCCGCTGAAGAACAGCAGCGCCGCCAGCAGGAGCAGGTCGAAGCACAACTGGATGAAGATCTCGGCAGGCGTCGCCGTTGCTGCATGGCGCAGGCGCCGCCACCAGACCGCATTCCACGCCACGGCAACGAGAACCAGGGCCAGCAGCACCGCCACCGGCAGCCGGATCGGCAGCAGCGCGGGAACCGCCAGCACCAAGGCGGCGGCAAAAGCGAGCACCCACCAGCGCACCGTCACCATGCGGCGCAGGCTGCCCAGCGTTGCGGCGCCGTCAGGCAATGGGGCAGCAGTGGGATCGTGCGGAGTCATGGGAGCGATTATCCCGATCTGGCAACCGGACGGGGCACTTTGTAGCGTTGTCATCGGCAAGGCGAACGGCACCGGTCAGAATTTGCCCGCATCCAGCCGGGCGGGCATTTCGCGGCCGATCTGGTCGAAGCGCAGGATGCGCTTGCCCTTGTGCTCCTTCAGGAAATCCTCGGCAGCGGCCTGCGTGGCGAGCGGCACGAATTCGTGGCCCATCGGGCCGAGGACGTCGGAGCCGACCACGTAGTAAGCCGCTTGCGCATCGATGGCCTGCAGGCTGTAGTAGTCCGTCACCGTCAGGCGCCGCATCATGGCGCGGCTGTGAGCTGCGGCATAGCGGGGCGGATCGTTCCAGAACTTGAGCATGTCCTTGGCGCCGTCGAAGAAGTGCGCGTGGCCGTCCTGGTAGACGATCGTGGCGATCCAGTGCGGATACTTCGCCACCAGCATGCCGCAGACGGGGCACAGGTCCTTCGCGCCCGGTTTCGGGACGACCGGCAGCTGAGCCGCTGCCAGGGCCGCCCAAAAGCCCAGCAGCAGGGCGGCGGCGAGACGTCGCGTCACTTCTGCTGCTCCAGCATCTTCTGGCGCCGCAGGGCGCGCATTCTGCGAATGCGCGCGACATCGGCGGACATGTCGGCATAGGCGGCCAGCAATGCCTGGTCGAACCTGAGCAGTTCGCCGCCTTGCCGGGCCTGGGCTGCCTGAGCCGCCTCCGCACTGCCGAAAGCCACCTTGCTGCGGGCGGTCATCACGCCGGGAATCCTGCTGCCGACGAGGAAAACGGCCTGGTCGACATCCACCAGCGGCTTGATGTCATCGGGGGCGGCGTTGTCGCCCACCCAGAGCGCTTGCGGGTCGCGGTCGATATTGAGCGACAGGCTGATCGCCGCGCAATGCAGCGAGCAGACCCCGTCGGCAAGGTCGTCGCTGTAATGCACCAGCATGCGCGAGTGGTGGAACTGCCTGCGATCCATGCCGCAGTAGGGGCACTTCGGATACTTCCCGATGTCATTGACGCTGGCCTGCGGATCGGCGGGCTGCTTGGGGATGAACTGCAACGGCGTTCCCTCGCCGGGACAAGCCGGCTGGGCTTGGACGCGGCCGGCCAGCAGTCCGGCGCCCAGTCCGCTGCCGGCGAGCAGGGTGAATTTCAGGGCTTGGCGGCGGTGCATGACGGTTACCTCGGTCGAACGATCAAAGGCGGAAATATAAGGCCCGTGCTTTGGCCCGCCTTGTGACCGATTGTCGCAGCCTGCGGCATATGGTCGCAGTGGCGTGCCGGCCGGGCGTGCCGCGCGCATAATTCCTTCGGCGATCTGCTGCTTGCAGTCGCTTGAATTACCCGAGTGCCATCTTTCTGTACCGGCGCCGGGCATG
>CAYYHO010000239.1:0-3151 GCA_964471725.1 uncultured Methyloversatilis sp.
AACGATCCCCCGCCAGGGTGGTCAATTTGACCGATTCCTGGGCAAGCCTGTGCGGCCAGAGCGATACGCGGGACGCCCTAGCCAAAGCGGCCGGTGATGTAATCCTCGGTCTTCTTGTTTTTCGGCTTGATGAATACCTGGTCGGTAATGCCATACTCGATCAATTCGCCCAGGTACATGTAAGCGGTGAAATCGGAAATGCGTGCCGCCTGCTGCATGTTGTGGGTGACGATGAGGATGGTCACCCGCTCCTTCAGTTCGATCATCAACTCCTCGATGCTGGCAGTGGCAATCGGATCGAGGGCCGAGGTCGGCTCGTCGAACAGGATGATCTCTGGGTCGGAAGCCAGGGCGCGGGCGATGCACAGGCGCTGTTGCTGGCCGCCGGAAAGGTTCGCACCGAGGTCGTTGAGGCGGTTCTTGACCTCGTCCCACAGTGCCGCCCCCTTCAGGGAATCCTGGACGCGATCTTCCAACTCGCTCTTGTTGGTTATGCCCCGCACCCGCAAGCTGTAGGCGACGTTTTCAAAAACCGACTTGGGAAACGGGTTGGGCTTCTGGAACACCATCGAGATCCGCATGCGCACCTCGATGGGGTCGACCTCTTTCGCCAGCAGATTGGTGTTGTCCGGATACATGACGATTTCGCCCTGGTAGCGGTTGCCCGGATAGAGATCGTGCATGCGGTTGAAGGAGCGCAACAGCGTCGACTTGCCGCAGCCGGACGGACCAATCAGCGAGGTCACCTTCTTGTCGTACAAGGGCATATCGATATTTTTCAGTGCCTGGAAGTCGCCATAGAAGAAATCGAGCTTGCGGCACTCGGCCTTGAGCAGCAGATTGGTATCCGGGTCGTAGTTGAGGTCGGTCATATGGCTAGTGGCGGAATCGGGTGAAGGCTTGCTTACCATTTGATTTTCTTTCTCAGGTGATACCGCAGCCAAATGGCCAGGCCGTTCATGGCGAGTGTCATCAGCACCAGAATAAAGCCGGCGGCAGCGGCATTCATCTGAAAGGCAGCTTCCGGGCGCGACGTCCAGTTGAACATCTGGATCGGCATCACGGTGAAGGGCGAAAACACCCAGTCGAACAGGCCGGCGGGCGGATCGCCGGCAAACGGGGCCGGCGGCAGGAAGGCGATGAAGGTCAAGGCACCGATGGTAATGATGGGCGCCGTTTCGCCGATCGCGCGCGCCATGCCGATGATGACGCCCGTCAGTATGCCGGCGGATGAGTAAGGCAGGATGTGATCGCGCACCGTTTGCCAGTTGGTCGCTCCGCAGGCATAGGACGCTTCGCGGATCGCCTGCGGAATCGCGCGGATCGACTCGCGGGTGGCCACGATCACCACCGGCAGGATCAGCAATGCCAGGGTGAGCCCGGCCGACAGGATGCTCTGACCGAAGCCGAACTGGTGCACAAACAAACCCAGGGCCAGCAGGCCATAGACGATCGAGGGCACGCCCGCCAGATTGGTGATATTGATCTCGATGATGTCGGTCAGCCAGTTCTTCGGGGCATATTCCTCGAGGTAAACGCCGGCGGCGATGCCGAGCGGCACAGCGGCCATCGCGGTGACCAGCATCACCAGGATGGTGCCCACCCAGGCCGACAGGATGCCGGCATTGGCCGCCCGCCGCGAGGGGAATGAGGTGAAGAAATCGGTATCGAGACGGGGGATGCCCTGTATCGCCATGTCCACGAACAGGGTGGCGAACGTCAGTACTCCGACCATCAGGGACAGAATGCCCAGCACCCCGAAAAAGGCGTCCCAGCGCTTGGCCCGCACGATCAAGGTGCGGATGGCCTCGATGTCCTGTGATTGCAGCATGTCAATAGACCTCACGGAAACGCTTGCGCAGCCAGTGGCCCAGCAGGTTGAACATCAGGGTCAGCAGGAGCAGGGTCAGGCCGGCAGCGAATATGGTCTGGTAACCGATGGAACCATGCGGCAGATCGCCCAGCGCCACCTGGACGATGAAGGAGGTGATCGTGGCGCCGGATTCGGCGGGATTGAAGGTCAGATTGGGCTGCATGCCGGCCGCCACGGCCAGGATCATGGTCTCCCCCACGGCGCGGGAAATGCCGAGGATATAAGCCGAGGCGATGCCCGAAGTGGCCGCCGGCACGACGACGCGCAGGGCAGTCTGCAAACGGGTGGCGCCCATCGCATAGGAACCCTCGCGCAAGGACATCGGCACCGCCCGCATGGCGTCCTCGGAAAGCGAGGCGACATAGGGAATGATCATCACGCCCATGATCAGGCCGGCGGACAACAGGTTGAAGCCCGGCAGATCCGGATAGATCCTTTGCAGCAACGGCGTCAGGAACACCAGGGCGAAGTAGCCATACACGATGGTGGGCACGCCGCCGAGCAGTTCGAGGAACGGCTTGGCAATCTCGCGCAGCTTGAAGGGCGCGAACTCCGACAGGTAGATGGCGATGACGGTACCCAGCGGGATGGCAACCAGCAGCGCCACCACCGAACTGGTGAGCGTACCGGACAGCAGCACTATGATGCCGTAATGGGCATCGTCGAACAACGGGGTCCACTGGGTGTCGAACAGAAAGTCGCGCAGGGCCACATGCTGGAAGAACACCCATGACTCCGACACAAGGATGTAGACGATGGCCAGCGTCGTGGCAACCGACACGAGCGCGGCGGCAAACAGCAGCGTCTCGATGAAGCGCTCGCGGACGTGGCGCGTCGCCTTTTTCCTCAGGCGCTCGCTGACGAACCGGTCCGGGCTGCCGGGCTCAGTCGATTGCACGGGCGGCTGCATGGACGGCGCCGATCATTTGGCTTCGATCTTCATCAGTTCTTCAATGGTCAAACCGACCTTGTTCTCGCCGCCGAATTTGGTGCCCGTCCGGCGCTTGGCGAGGGCATCCAGGTTGTAGGCATAGGCCTTGTCCGGCAGGGGTACGTACTTGACGGCCTGGGTGAGCTTGGGGGCCTGGTTCAGGTAGAAGTCGACGAACTCCTTCACCTCAGGCTTGTCCAGGGACCTGGAGCTGACGTAGATGAATACGGGCCGGGAGAGGGGCTGGTAGGAGCCGTTCTTCACCGTCTCCAGGGAGGGAGAGACGGGCTTCTTGCCGGCCTTCTCCACCACGGGGACCGCCTTCAGCTTCTTCATGTTCTCGGCGT
>CAYYHO010000240.1:0-3134 GCA_964471725.1 uncultured Methyloversatilis sp.
GCGCCGTTGGCGTAGGGCAGGGCGGAGGTGACGAGAATCTGGCGGGGCATGGGGCGGAATGGCAAGGTGGCGAGGTGGATATCAGTCGCCGATTCTACCGTGCCATCGCCGTCCCCATGCGGATCGCGCCTCCCGGCGCCCAGCTAGCATCGAAACGCAGCGGTGTGCCTGACCCGGCGCCAAAATTGGCCGGAAACAGCAGCACCACCGTCGAGCCGAGCAGGAAGCGGCCCATCTCCTCGCCTTGCTGCAGGCGGATGTCCTGGTCCTCATAGCGCCATTCGCGCAGCCGTCCGGGGCGCGGCGGATTGACGACGCCATGCCAGGCGGTCGCCATGCTGCCGACGATGGTGGCGCCGACCAGCACCAGCGCGAAGGGGCCGTGCGCCGAGGCGAACACGCAGACGACGCGCTCGTTGCGCGCAAACAGGCCGGGCACGCCGCGCGCCGTGGCCGGATTCACCGAGAACAGTGCGCCCGGCACATGGATCATGCGCTGCAGCTGTCCGGCGCAGGGCATGTGGATGCGGTGGTAATCCTTCGGGCTGAGATAGAGCGTGGCGAAGGCGCCGTTGTCGAACTGCCGCGCCAGCGTGTCATCGCCGCCGAGCAGGGCGGCGGTCGAGTAATGATGGCCCTTGGCCTGGAAGATGCGGTCGTGCTCGATGACGCCGAACTGGCTGATCGCGCCATCGACCGGGCAGACCAGCGGGCTGTCGGCCAGCGGCCGCGCGCCGGGCTTCAGCGGGCGCGTGAAAAACTCGTTGAAGCTGCGATAGCCGGCGATGTCCGGGTTGGCCGCCTCGGCCATGTCGACGCCGTAGCGGGCGACGAACCAGCGAATCACCCGCGTCGTCAGGGCGCCGGCCTCGGCCGCGGCCAGCTTGCCGGCGAGCGCGGTGAGCGCCTGCTTGGGCATGAGGTATTGCGACAGGACGGCGAGGCGGTCGGACATGGTTGCTTCACATGAATCGGGGTGGCGCATCTTACCCGCCGATGCAGCTTGCCGGCTGACGCCGTCCCCAAATTACCAGGCGTGCCGGCTGACGCCGTCCCGCGAGCACCGACTTTTCTCAATGGGCGCCAGCGGGAATCGAATCAGGGTTTGCCGCCGCCCTTGCCCTGACCGCCGGCATTGTTGCCCTGCGCGACGCCGCCGCCGGCTTTTGCGCCGGCGGCATTGACGACCTGGACGCCACCCTTGCCATAGGCGTTGCCCATGCCCGTCGTCATGCCGGAAGTCTTGCCGGCGCCGCTGCCGCCGGTGATGCCGGACGATTTGCCGGAGTTGCCGCCGGCCGCGCCGCCCGAAGCGGTGACGATGCCCTTGTTGGACTTGCTGCCGGCGGTTGTCGCCGTGGTTCCTGTGCCCGAGGTGAGGCCGCTGCTCTGCGTGGTCGCGCCAGCCGCGGGCGGGACATACTTGCCGCTCATCACGCTGCCGAGCTTGACGCCCATCGAACTGGCGATCTGGCCCCAGCCCATCCCGTCGGCGCGCATCTGCAGCACGCCCTGC
Organism: uncultured Methyloversatilis sp.; assembly: GCA_964471725.1. GTDB lineage: Bacteria > Pseudomonadota > Gammaproteobacteria > Burkholderiales > Rhodocyclaceae > Sulfuricystis. The sequence goes on from CAYYHO010000240.1 coordinate 1,517, forward strand.
GTGCTGCTGTCGGGCATGCCGATCAGCGCGCCCTGCAGTTCGCCCGCCGTCGGGTTGGTGATGCCCTGGTTGGCGAGCTGGACGCGCGCCAGCGACAAGGCGATGCGGATGTTGCCGTAGCCCATCGGCTTGGTGGTGGGCGAGAAACTGGTCGTGGTCGCCGGTGGCGCGGTCGTGCCGGGCGGCGGCGGGGTTTGCGCGTCCTGCAGGTTGATGGTCGAGCCGGTGCGCAGGCCATTCACCAGGGCAGCCGCATTGGCCTCGGAGCCGGCCCAGTTGGCAAATTCGGCCGTGAGCTTGCCGGCCGTCACGCTGGCAGTTGCCGGCTGTGGCGTGCTCGCCGCTGTTGCACTTCCAGTGGCGCCGCCGGTCGTGCTCGTGACGACCGTTACCGAGCTTGTCGAGGCGCTTGTCGTATCGGCAGCACCGGTTTGCGCCAGCGCCATGTGACTTGCGCTCAGGCAGCCGGCGAGCAGAATGTGGATTGGTTTCATGATGTGTTCTCCTCAAGTGATGCCCAAGGCTCTTTCGGTCTGGGTGATGATTTCGACTGCGGTGGCCGAGTCCATCACCAGTCCGCCGTCAAGCCGCACCGCGGCGCGAATGCGCGTGACCTTGGGTGTCAACGCTTCAAGCTCGATTTCGATGTCCCTGTCGCCGACACGTGCCTTGATCCGTTCGCCCAGATTGGTCTTTTCGGTCCCCCCCGGTGCGATGGCCATGCGGCCGAATGCCTTCATGACCGCCCCGCGCACGCGCGGCAGCGGTTCCGTGAAAGTGCGATAGACCAGGCTGCCGACCTGGTGCGAAGCCGCCACGCCGCCGCCGATGCCGGCGGCCGTCAGCGCCACGCCGGCACAGCCGGAACCCAGGGCGGCGGTGAGCAGGACAATCAACTGGGCGAAGCGCAGCTGCATGACGGGGAAACCTCCGGTTGAACGCTCGGCTGATTCTAACCCCGGAAAGCCGATCTGCAATCAGGCCCGCCATGGTTGCGTCCCGCCAGCGCCGACTTTTTCCCCAGCCGGTAGAATGCCGGCCCTTTCACGGTTTACCGCCCCGCCCGCCGCACAAACCTTATGCTCATCGCTGCCAACCTCACCATCCAGTTCGGCGCCAAACCGCTGTTCGACAATGTCTCGATCAAGTTCGGCGACGGCATGAGCCCGTAGCCGTTCTGGTGGTGCTCGTTGCAACCGCTATGGCCTGATCGGCGCCAACGGCTCGGGCAAGTCGACCTTCATGAAGATTCTCGCCGGCGAACTGGAGCCGACCGCCGGCAACGTGACGCTCGACAGCGGCGAGCGCATGGCCTTCCTGCGCCAGAACCAGTTCGCTTATGAGGACATGCGCGTGCTCGACGTGGTGCTGATGGGCCACACGGAGATGTGGGCCTGCATGAGCGAGCGCGATGCCATCTACGCCAACCCTGAAGCCACCGAAGACGACTACATGCGCGCCGCCGAGCTCGAAGCGCATTTCGCCGAGTACGACGGCTACACCGCCGAGGCGCGCGCCGGCGAGCTGCTGCTCGGCGCCGGCATCCCGCTCGAACAGCACAACGGCCCGATGAGCGCGGTCGCGCCGGGCTGGAAGCTGCGCGTCCTGCTGGTGCAGG
>CAYYHO010000241.1:0-3108 GCA_964471725.1 uncultured Methyloversatilis sp.
ACGGGTGGGTGCGCAGATAGCCCGGCGCATTGTTTTCGTACAGGCGGCCGAACTGCAGCATGCGCTCGAAAAAGCTCGCCATACCGCGCGTGTCGTAACCGGCCTGTTCCAGCATGGTGAGGCCGAGCCGGTCGGCTTCCCGCTCGAAATCGCGCGAGAAGTTCAACTGCTGCTGGATGCCCGCCGCCTGGCCGGTCAGGGCAGCGCCGATCGCCACATCCGGGTTGCTGCGCGCCGCCAGGATCGCCACCGCCATCGACAGCAGGGCCGCCAGCTGGGCCTGGCTCTGCTTGCCGAACAGGCGCGCCAGATGGCTTTGCGTGACGTGGGAAATCTCGTGCGCCAGCACGCCGGCCAGTTCCGACTCGGTGCGCGCCGCCAGGATCAGCCCGGTATGCACGCCGATGTAACCGCCCGGCAGTGCAAAGGCGTTCAGCATCGAATCCCTGACCACGAAGAACACGAACGGCTGCCGCGCCCCCTCGGCGTGGTTCGCCAGCCGCTGCCCCAGCTGGCTGATATAACCGGCCACTTCGGGGTCATCCAGGTAGGCAGGGTCGCGGCGGATCTGCTGCATGATCTGCTCGCCGAGACGCCGCTCGGCCTGGGGCGACAGGCCGACGCGCTCCGATTCGCCCAGGTCCGGCAGCCCGTCGGCATGCGCCGGCAAGCCGGGCATCAGCAGAAAACCTGTCAAAATCAGCCACAGAAACGATTTCATGTGACTATGATACCGGTTCGCAGCCACCCGAAAACGTAAGAAAATGTCACAGCCAGACGTCCCCGCAAGCTCTCCGCTGACCCACTTCGACACCGCCGGCCAGGCCCACATGGTGGATGTCGGAGCCAAGCACGAAACCGCCCGCCTCGCCCGCGCCAGCGGCCGCATCCGCATGCTGCCGGACACCTTCGCACTGGTTGCCGGCGGCACGGCCAGGAAGGGCGATGTGCTCGGCATCGCGCGCATCGCCGCCATCCAGGCCGCCAAGCGCACTGCCGACCTGATCCCGCTCTGCCACCCGATCGCGCTGACGCGCGTCGCCGTCGAATTCGAACTCGATGCCGCCCATGCCAGCGTCACCTGCACCGCGACGGCGGAAACCTGCGGCCGCACCGGCGTCGAGATGGAAGCCCTGACCGCCTGCAGCGCCGGCCTGCTCACCATCTACGACATGTGCAAGGCCGTGGACCGCGGCATGGTCATCGAGGAAATCCGCCTGCTCGAAAAAGCCGGCGGCAAGTCCGGGCACTGGCGGGCAAACCCCTAATCAGAGCGCTTCCCGCACCCGCAGGAAGCGGGCAAAGCGGGGGATGCCCTTGTCCGTCAGCTCGCGATAACGATAGGTGACCTGGACGCCCACGGGCGGCGGGTGGCGCCGCTGGGCATCGGTGAAGCCGCTGCCGAGGGCGAAGCGGCGGCCGTCGGGCATTTCGACCCGCAAGGCGCCAAGCATGCCGGCGTACTTGCCCTTGCCCGGCAGGTGGGCGACGACGCGCGCCTCGGCATCGAGCCAGGGCGTGAATTTCAGCAGGGCCGGCGAGCGGCCCGTTGCGTAATCGGCATCGGCGCGATGCAGCATGAGGCCCTCGCCGCCAGCGCGGACGATTTCGTTCAGCTTGCGCTGCAGGGCGCCGGCATCGGCGACGCGGAATTGCTCGACCGGCCGCAGCCAGGACGCGCGGCCGGCAATGTGCGCATGCATCTGCTGCAGCCGCTCGCTGAAACTGCCGGGCGCCTCCGGCAGCTCGAAGATCATGTAGCGCAGCTGGCGCCACTCGTCATCGCGCGGCGCCGTGCGGCGGACGATGCCCGCAAGCCGTTCGAATTTGCCGCGGCCGAGCCAGAGCTCGCCGTCGAGCGGCCGCGCCGGCAGCGCTGACGTAAACCAGGCCGGCGCCGCGATAACGTTGCCGCTGCGGAAGCGCAGTTGCCGGCCATCCCAGTAGGCGCGCACGCCGTCGAGCTTTTCGCTGACCCAGTATTGCGAAACGTCGATGCCTGGCTCATAGCGCTCGGCGAGCAGCAGCGCGGGCGGCTCGGCCGCCCGCAACAGGGCCGCCCACAGCAGCAGGCAAACGGCGAGCAAGCCGAGCCTTTGCAGGCGCATGCGGGCAATCACAGCCTGTAGTAATCCCGGTACCACGCGACGAAGCGCCGCACGCCCTCCTCGACCGGCATCGCCGGCGCAAAGCCGGTGTGGGCGCGCAATTCAGCCGTGTCGGCCGAGGTGGCCGGCACGTCGCCGGCCTGCATCGGCAGGAAATTCTTCTGCGCCTGCTTGCCGAGCGCCTGCTCCAGCGCGGCGATGTATTCCATCAGGCCGACCGGGGCATGGTTGCCGATGTTGAAGACGCGATAGGGCGCCCAGCTGGTGGCGGGGTCCGGTGCATCGAGGACGAAACCGGGATTGGCGGCTGCCGGCCGGTCGATGACGCGCACGGTACCCTCGGCGATGTCGTCGATGTAGGTGAAGTCGCGGCGCATCTTGCCGTGGTTGAAAATGTCGATCGGGCGGTCTTCGAGCATCGCCCGGGTGAACAGGAACAGCGCCATGTCGGGCCGCCCCCAGGGACCATACACGGTGAAATAGCGCAGCCCGGTGGTCGGCAAATTGAACAGGTGGCTGTAGGTATGGGCCATCAGCTCGTTGGACTTCTTGGTCGCCGCGTAGAGGCTCACCGGGTGGTCGATGTTGTCGTGCTCGGAAAACGGCATTTTCGTATTGCCGCCATAGACGCTGGAGCTGCTGGCATACACCAGATGCTCGACGCCGTTGTGGCGGCAGCCCTCGAGAATGTTCACGAAGCCGACGAGGTTGCTGTCCACATAGGCGTGCGGATTCTCCAGCGAGTAGCGCACCCCCGCCTGCGCCGCGAGGTTGAGCACGCGCTGCGGCTTTTCCTGTGCGAACAGGGCCGCCATGCCGGGCCGGTCGGCGATGTCGAGCAGCACATGCCTGAAGCCGGGATATTGAGCGAGGCGCGCCAGACGTGCCTGCTTCAGATTGACGTCGTAGTAGTCGTTGAGGTTGTCGACGCCGACCACACTGTCGCCGCGGGCAAGCAGGATCTGGGCGACATGCATGCCGATAAAGCCGGCGGCGCCGG
>CAYYHO010000242.1:0-1922 GCA_964471725.1 uncultured Methyloversatilis sp.
CGGCCAGCCGCTGATACTGCTTCGGGCAGGGGCCCCCGAGACGCGCGCCGCCGCCGGCAGCCGGAACCAGTGCGTAATAAGCCATGACGTGATTCTATAATGTTCCGATGATCGCTTTCGAGCCCGCCGAATACGCCAACGTCCAGGCTTTCGCCGTCAGCCTGGGGATCGGCTTGCTGATCGGACTGGAGCGCGAGCGCAAACCCGACAGCAAGGCAGGCTTGCGTACCTTTGCGCTGACGGCGCTGTTCGGCTGCCTCGCCGCCCTGCTGAGCGACAAATCCGGCGGCTGGCTGCTGGCGGTGGGGCTGCTGCTGCTGGCGGCGATGATGATCGTCGCACTGGCCCGCGATCCCTTGAACGACAACGACCCCGGCACCACCACGGTGGTCGCGCTGATGCTCTGCTACGGACTCGGCGCCCTGGTCTGGTACCGTCATGCGACGCTGGCGGTGATGATCGCCATCACGACGACGGTGCTGCTCTACTTCAAGGGCCAGCTGCAGGTCGTGACGCGCAGCCTGACCCATAAAGACCTGCTTTCCATCCTGCAATTTGCCGTCCTTTCGCTGGTAGTGCTGCCGATCCTGCCGGACCGCGACTTCGGCCCCTACCAGGCGCTCAACCCGCAGCAGGTCTGGTGGATGGTGGTACTGATCTCCGGGCTGTCACTGGCCGGCTATGCCGCGCTGCGCTTCGTCGGCAACCGTCATGGCGCGCCGCTGCTCGGCCTCTTCGGCGGCATGGTGTCCTCGACCGCCACCACGCTGGTCTTCGCCCGCCATGCGCGCAGCGACAGCGGCCTGAGCGACACCGCCACCCTGGTCATCCTCATCGCCAACCTGGTGGTCACCGTGCGCCTCGGCGTGGTCGCCGTGGTGCTGGCGCCCAGCCTGCTGCTGCCGCTGGCCAGCGTGCTCGGCGGCGGCCTGCTGCTCGGCCTGGTGGTCGTGCTGAACAAATGGCGCAGTATCGACGCAAGCGGCAATCTGCCGCTGCCGGAAGTGAAGAACCCGACCGAGATTTCGACCGCCCTCTCCTTCGGCCTGCTCTACGGCATCGTGCTGCTGCTGTCCGCCTGGCTGCAGGACGTCGCCGGCAGCCAGGGCCTCTATCTCGTCGCCCTCGCTTCGGGCCTGACCGATGTCGACGCCATCACCCTGTCGACGCTGCGCCTGTTCAATCAGGAAACGCTCGGCGCCGCGCCGGCCGTCATCGCCATCGGCCTGGCGAGCCTGGCGAACCTGGTCTTCAAGTCCGGCCTGGTGCTTGCCATCGGCGGCAAGCCGCTGGCGCGCCGGGTTCTCCCCGGAATGGCTTTAATTGGACTAGGATTCGTGGGAGGAATTGTCCTGTTGGTTTGAGCCAGCTTTCCCGTCCCGCCCGGGACCGAAAGGAGCGCCGCCATGGAAACGCCCAGCACCCGTCCCGCTGCAGTTGCCGGCATGTTCTACCCCGGCGAGCCTGCGGCGCTCGCGATGGAAGTGGGAGCGATGTTGCATGCCGTCCCGCCAGCGCCGAATTTTTCGGCCGCCCCGCCCAAGGCGTTGATCGTCCCCCACGCCGGCTACGTCTACTCCGGCCCCATCGCCGCCAGCGTCTATGCCGGGCTGGCGCCCTGGGCCGCGGCCATCAGCCGCGTCGTGCTGCTCGGGCCCTGCCATCAAATCGCGATACGCGGCCTCGCGGTGCCGCGGGCAAATTCCTTTGCCACCCCGCTCGGCAAGGTGCCGCTCGATCGCGCCGCCATCGACCAAGCCCTGCAGCTTCCGCAAGTGGTGCAGCACGACGCCGCCCACGCCGACGAGCACTCGCTCGAGGTGCAATTGCCCTTCCTGCAGAAGGTGCTGGAAGACTTCAGCCTCGTCCCGCTCGCCGTCGGCTATGCGACTGCCGACGAAGTGGCCGAGGTGGAGCGGGCC
>CAYYHO010000242.1:1932-3104 GCA_964471725.1 uncultured Methyloversatilis sp.
GAGGTGCTCGAACTGCTGTGGGGCGGCCCGGAAACGCTGATCGTCGTCAGCTCCGACCTCTCGCACTACCACAGCTATCTCGATGCCCAGCGGCGCGACCGGCACACCGTCGACGACATCCTGCACCTGCGCCAGCTGCACGACCAGGAACAGGCCTGCGGCGCCATCCCGATCAACGGACTGCTGGCCATCGCCCGCCGGCGCAACCTGCAGCCGCAACTGCTCGACCTGCGCAACTCCGGCGACACGGCCGGCGACAAGGGGCGTGTCGTCGGCTATGCCGGCTTCGCCTTCACGGCTGCGGGGGAAGGCTGATCCAATGACCCAACCTGGCCCGCTCCCCGACGAAGCACTCGGCGCGGCGCTGCTGGTGCGCGCCCGCAATGCCATCGGCGACATGCTCGGTGCGCCGGCGCAGTCCGAGCCGGCGCATGCGGCACTGGCGCAGCCGGGCGCCACCTTCGTCACCCTGACGCAGAACGGGCAACTGCGCGGCTGCATCGGCTCGCTCGAAGCCTGGCGCCCGCTCGATGTCGACGTGCGCGAAAACGCCCGTTCCGCCGCCTTCGCCGACCCGCGTTTCGCGCCGCTGCAGCCCGAGGAATTTCCCCGCACGCGCTTCGAAGTCTCCCTGCTGACCACCCCCGAACCGATGCCCGTTGCCGACGAGGCCGACGCCCTGCACAAGCTGCAGCCGGGCCGCGACGGCGTCATCTTCGAATGCCACGGCCGGCGCAGCACCTTCCTGCCGCAAGTCTGGGAAAGCCTGCCCGAGCCGCGCCAGTTTCTTGCCCACCTCAAGCAGAAAGCCGGCTTCGCCGCCGACTTCTGGTCGCCCGAGGTGAAGCTCTTCCGATACGGAGTACGCAAATGGACGAGCCCCGGGAAGTCCTGACCGGCCCCGGCGTGGTCAGCGCCCGCTGGTGGCACCAGCTGCCGGATGGGCGTATCCAGTGCGACCTCTGTCCGCGGGACTGCAGGCTGCACGAAGGGCAGCGCGCCGCCTGCTTCGTGCGCGCCCGCCAGGGCGACCAGATGGTGCTCACCACCTACGGCCGCAGTTCGGGCTTCTGCATCGACCCGATCGAGAAGAAGCCGCTCAACCATTTTTATCCCGGCAGCAGCATCCTGTCGTTCGGCACCGCCGGCTGCAACCTCGCCTGCAAATTCTG
>CAYYHO010000243.1:0-3100 GCA_964471725.1 uncultured Methyloversatilis sp.
TCATGGTCGAGGCGCAGATGGTGCCGGTGGCGAGGAAGGCGAGGTAGGACACACCGCCGATTTCCGGCAGCAGGCTGCCGAGCCCGTAGCCGAGGCCGAACAGGTAGATCATCGGGTCGGCGAGGTTGCCCAGCAGCGAGGGCATGGCGAGCTTGCGCCAGACCAGGAAATTGCGCCGCCAGACCGCGAGGGCGCGCAGGGAAAGTTGTAGGGTCACGGTTACAGGTTCCTAACGGCCATGAATGACAGTAGCGTTCCCGCAGGGCCGTCCCAAGGGAAAGCGGCACGCGCCGCCAGGCGCAAACCGCTCGGCAGTACCGACGGAGCGCCCCGTAATAGCCGCGCGCAGCGCGCTAACGAGAACCTCCCGCGCGGGGGGGGGCACCAGGCCGCAGGCCGCAGGACGCTGCGCAGCAGCGGTCCCGAGCAAAGCGAGGGATGCGCCTACGGCGCACAAAGGGGGGCGGGCGTTTAGGGCGGGCGTTTGTTCAGCCGTCGGCGTTGATGCGGGCAATCAGGTTCTGCAGCACGATGACGGCCTGTTCGTTGGCGATCTGGCAGGTGCCGGCGTTGTCATGGCCGCCGCCGCCATGCTGCAGCATCAGGGTGCCGACATTGGTCTTCGAAGTGCGGTTGAGGATCGACTTGCCGGTGGCGAACACGGTGTTCTGCTTCTGCACGCCCCACAGCACGTGGATCGAGATGTTCACCTCGGGAAACAGCGCGTAGATCATGAAGCGGTTGGTGGCCCAGATGGTTTCCTCGTTGCGCAGGTCGAGCACCACCAGGTTCTTGTGCACCGTGCTGCAGCGCCGGATCTGTTCCTTGGCGCGTTCGGCATGGTCGAAGTAGAGATCGACGCGCTCCTTGACGTCGGGCAGCTGGAGGATCTCGTCGATGCCGTGGTGGCGGCAGTACTGGATCAGGTCCATCATCAGCTGGTAGTTGCTGACGCGGAAATTGCGGAAGCGGCCGAGGCCGGTGCGCGAGTCCATCAGGTAGTTGAGCAGTACCCAGCCGTCCGGATCGAGGATTTCCGCGCGCGTGAATTGCGCCGAATCGGCCTTGTCGACGGCGGCCATCATGGCGTCGAGGACGGCCGGGAAGCGCGTGGCGCCGCCATAATGCTCGAACACCACGCGCGCCGCCGAGGGAGCCTCCGGAATGATGATGTGCTCCGGCCGCGCGCCCGAGTTGCGGAAGGTTTCCGACAGGTGGTGGTCGAATGCCAGATGCACGCCCGGCACATAGGGCAGGTTGGTGGTGATGTCGTTGCCGGTGATCTCGATCTTGCCGTCCTGCATGTCCTTGGGATGGACGAACTTGATGTCGTCGATCAGGTCGAGATCCTTGAGCAGCACGGCGCAAACCAGGCCATCGAAGTCGCTGCGCGTCACCAGGCGGTACTTTTGAGCGGGCATTTCTCGTTCTCCAGCAGGCGGATGCGAAATTTAAGCAGATTTCGACCGGTCTGGCTCGAAAAAGTCGGCGCTGGCAGGACGGCACACCCCATCTGGAGCTTTCCCGCCGGGCCGCCCCAAGGGAAAGCGGCACGCGCCGCCAGGCGCAACCCGCTCAGCAGCGGGAACGGGGGCTCCCCGTAACGGACGAGCGCAGCGAGCCACAGTCACCTCCCCCGCGCGGGGGAGGACGGGAGGGGCGGGCCTCACTCCCGCAGTTCTCTTCCCGTCAGCTTGAGGAACACATCCTCCAGGTTGGCGGGACGGTGCAGGGTGCGCAGCTGCGGCTGCTCGGCCAGGTGGGCCAGCAGCGGCACGGCATCGGCCACGTAGCAGAAGGCGGTTTCGCCGCTGACTTCGCAGCGGCGGGTGAAGCGGCCGGCCTGCTCCCTGGCCCAGGTTTCGGCCCCCTCGCCATAGACCTCGACCACCTGCGGCTCGATGCGCTCGGCGATCAGCCGGCGCGGCCCGCCCTCCGCAATCAGGCGGCCGTCATCGACGATGGCGAGCCGGTGGCAGAGGCGTTCGGCCTCGTCCATGAAATGGGTGGTCAGCAGGATGGTTTTGCCGGCGGCGAGCAGCTGCTTGAGGCGGTCCCAGATCAGGTGGCGCGCCTGCGGGTCGAGCCCGGTGGTGGGCTCGTCGAGGATCAGCAGCTCGGGGTCGTTCACCAGCGCGCGCGCCAGCGTCAGGCGCCGCTTCATGCCGCCGGAAAGGGTGCGCAGGCCGATGTCGGCCTTGCTGCCGAGGCCGGCGAATTCAAGCAGATCGGGAATGCGGCTGCGCAGCGTGGCATCGGCGAGGCCGAAATAGCGGCCATAGACCAGCAGGTTTTCGGCGCAGGTGAAGTCGGGGTCGAGGTTGTCGAATTGCGGCACCACGCCGGTGCGCGCCCGCGCTTCGCGCGCCCGCGCCGGCACCGGCTCGCCGAGCAGCGTGATGCGGCCGCTGTCGGGCGCGGTCAGGCCGAGGCAGCAGCGCAGCGTGGTGGTCTTGCCGGCGCCGTTCGGCCCCAGCAGCCCGAAGCATTCGCCGCGCGCCAGCGCGAAGGACAGGCCGGCCACGGCGGGCTTGCCGTAGTAGGCCTTGCAGAGCTGCTCGACAAGCAGTGGCGAATCGATGATGACGTTCCCGGGACAGTGCGGCGGGGGATGGCCCTACTGCGCAAGCCTGAATTCGCCGACGCAGCCATCCAGCGTCGCGGCCATGTTGGCCAGATTTTTGGCGCGTCCGGCGCCTTCGCCGACGGCATCGCGGATGCCGCCGATCAGGTCGGCGATGCGCGTGATGTTTTGTTCGATCTGCTGCACGCTGCCCTGCTGGCGCTCGGTGGCCTGGGCGATTTCGTCGATCAGGCGCGTCACCTGGCCCGAGCCGGCGACGATTTCGTCCAGCGCGCAGCCCGCCTCGCGCGCCATGTCGACGCCGCTGGCCGCGGTCTGGGCGCCCTCGCCGATGGTGTGGACGGTCTGGCCGATGTTGGTGTGGATGGCGGCGATCATGGCGCTGATTTCGCCGGTGGCGCTCGAGGTGCGCTCGGCCAGTTTGCGCACCTCGTCGGCGACTACCGCGAAGCCGCGCCCCTGCTCGCCGGCGCGCGCCGCCTCGATGGCGGCATTCAGCGCCAGCAGGTTGGTCTG
>CAYYHO010000244.1:0-3082 GCA_964471725.1 uncultured Methyloversatilis sp.
CCGATGCGCTGGCCGCGCAGGTCGGCGGCATCGGCATCGCGCCGGGCGCCAACATTTCCGACCAGTACGCGGTATTCGAAGCCACCCATGGCACGGCGCCAAAGTATGCCGGCAAGGACTATGTCAATCCGGGTTCACTGATCCTCTCCGCCGAGATGATGCTGCGCCACATGGGCTGGACGGAAGCCGCCGACCTGATCATCAAGTCCATGGAAGCCGCCATCGCCGACAAGATCGTCACCTATGACTTTGCGCGCCTGATGGAAGGCGCCAAGGAAGTGAAGTGCTCGGCCTTCGGCCAGGCCATGATCGAGCGGATGTAAGCAAACCGCGCTTCACCTCCCCGGCGCGCCCGTCTGACCGTGCGCGCCGGGAATTACGCCGGGCAAATTAAGCACAAAGCCTGTCCGCTTTTCCGGCAACTGCCGTTACAATGGCGCCCCATGTTACGTTCACTGAGCGCTCTGGTTTCGCTGTACCTGTTCTGGATATTGCTGTCCGGGTTCTTCACCCCATTCCTGCTGATCTCGGGTCTGGGTTGCAGCATCGCCATCGTGCTGATCGCCCGCCGCCTCGATATCCTCGACCATGAGGGTCATCCGATCGAATTCCTCTGGCGTGCGGTTTCCTCCTACTGGCCGTGGCTCGCCTGGGAAATCGCCAAGTCGGCCTGGGACGTCACCAGGCGCATCCTCGCCCCGAGCCTGCCGATCTCGCCTGCACTGGTTGAATTCGTGCCCACCCAGCGTACCAGCGTCGGGCTCGTCCTCCATGCCAATTCAATTACCCTGACGCCGGGCACCATCGCGGTGGAGGCGGAGGAAGGCCGTTTCCTCGTCCACGCCCTGACCCAGGAAGGCGCCGCAGGCCTCGCGGGCAGCGAAATGGACCGCCGCTGCAGCGCGCTGGAGACTAATCAAGCGTGTTAGCTGCCGCCACCATCGCCCTGCTCGTCACCGTCGCCCTGGCGCTGGTGCGCGCCGCCCTGGGCCCGACCGTGTTCGACCGCCTGCAGGCCGCCAACACCATCGGCACCTGCGCCATGCTGCTGATCGCCCTGCTCGGCTTCCTCAACGGCCGGCCGGAATTCCTCGACCTGGCCCTGGTTTACGGCTTGCTCAATGTGATCGGCGTGATCGCCGTCCTGAAATTCTTCCATCGCGGCGACCTGGGCGCAGGAGCGGAAAAGGAATGAGCGTGGCCGTCGACATCCTGTCCGGCCTGTGCCTGCTCGGCGGCGCTTTTTTCTGCCTGGTGGGCGGCATCGGACTGCTGCGCATGCCGGACTTCTTTACCCGCGTCCATGCCGCCAGCCTGACGGAAACCCTCGGCGCCGGCCTGATCCTGCTCGGACTGATGCTGCAGGCGGGGTTCACCCTCGTCAGCGTAAAACTGCTGATGATCGGCCTGATGATCTTCTTCGCCAGCCCCACCGCGAGCCATGCCCTGACGCGTTCGGCGCTGGTGCGCGGCTTGAAGCCCAGGCTCGGCTCCGCGAATGATGCTGTCAAGGAGGAGGCGCCATCGAAACCCTGACCATCTACACGCTGCTGGTGTCCATGGCCATTTCGGTGCTGGTGATCGCGCGCATCCGCAACCTGTTTGCGGTGATCGTGGTGTTCGGCATCTACAGCTTCCTGATGGCTACGGTACTGTTCGCGCTCGATGCCCCCGACGTCGCCATGACCGAGGCCGCCGTCGGCGCCGGGGTGTCCACCGTGCTGATGCTCGGCGCACTCTACCTGTGCAAGAGCGAGGAGGCGAAGCCGGCGCACCGGCCCTGGCTGCCGCTGGCCGTCTCCCTGACCACCGGCGCCCTGCTCGTCTATGGCGCGCTGGGCCTGCCGGACTTCGCCGATCCGCAGGCGCCGATCCACCAGCATGTCGTGCCTCGCTACCTGGAAAACGAGGTCGACATACCCAACGTCGTCACAGCGGTGCTGGCCAGCTTCCGCGGCTACGACACGCTGGGCGAGGTCACGGTGGTGTTCACGGCCGGCGCCGGCATCATCGCCCTGTTGCGGCGGCGCAAGACACCAAAGGCTACGGATGAAGAATGACCTCATCCTGCGGGTGATCGGCAAGCTGCTGATCCCCTTCATCCTGCTGTTCGCGCTCTACGTCCAGTTCCATGGCGACTTCGGGCCGGGCGGCGGCTTCCAGGCCGGAGTGATCTTCGCCACCGCCATCGTCTTCTATTCCCTGATCTTCGGCCTCGACAGCACGCGCAGGATCATTCCCGACCGGCTGGTGGAAATCATGCTGGCGGGCGGCGTGCTGCTCTATATCGGGGTGGGCATCGTCGGCATGCTGCTGGGCGGCAATTTTCTCGACTATTTCGTGCTCGACCCGGACCCGGTGATCGGCCAGCACCGCGGCATCTTCTGGGTCGAAGCCGGTGTCGGCATCACCGTCGCCGGCGTGATGCTGAAGATCTATTACATGTTCGCCTCGCGCGGCCGCCCGGAAGAATAGCCATGCTCGAACATTTCAGCTACATCGTCACCGTCATGCTCATGGTCGCCGGCCTGTACATCATCATCGCGCGCGGCAACCTAATCAAGAAACTGGTCGGCCTGTCAATCCTGCAAACCTCGGTATATCTGCTCTACGTTGTGCCGGGCAAGCTGCTCGGCGGCACCGCACCGATCCTCGCACCGCAATACAGCACCTATTCCAACCCCCTGCCGCACGTGCTGATCCTGACCGCCATCGTCGTCGGCGTCGCCACCCTGGCGCTCGGCCTCGCGCTGGCGGTACGCGTGCGCGAGGCCTACGGCAGCATCGAGGAAGACGAGATCCTGGCGAAAGACCACGCCATCGAGGGCGCGAAGGTCAGACAGACATGAGCCTGGCCGCGAATCTGCCCGCCTTGCAGGTGGTGCTGCCGCTACTGGCAGCCCCCCTCGCCGTGCTGTTGCGCCACGGCGGCATCGCCTTCGCCGTCGTCACGGCCGCTGCCTGGGCGGCCTTCGCCACCGCGATCGGGCTCTGGCTGCAACTGGACCAGGGCGTCGCGGGCGGCGTGATTTCCTATCACATCGGCAGCTGGGCGCCCCCCTGGGGCATCGAGTACCGCGTC
>CAYYHO010000245.1:0-3068 GCA_964471725.1 uncultured Methyloversatilis sp.
CGTAGAACAGCAGGTCGGAGGGCGGCAGGTCCTGCCAGGGCGTGAAGGTGCCCGGCTCCTGCTTCCAGGGAGCAGCTTCGTCGTGGTTGTGCAGGTAGTAACGGCGCTTGCCGGCGCCGGTCTCGCCATAGACCTTGAACAGGTTTTCCAGGTCGCCCAGGATGTTGGTGTCGGGGCTGAAATGGCTGAAATGGTTGTTGCCCAGCTTGGCCTGCTTGGCGGCCTCCTCCTTCATCGCCGCGCGGTCGTAGCGATGGAATGAATCGCCCTCGATGATCGCCGCATTGATCTTCTCGCGGCGGAACACGTGCTGGAAGGACTTGGTGACCGAGGAAGTGCCCGCCCCCGATGAGCCGGTGATGGCAATGACTGGATTCTTGACCGACATGACTTTCTCCGGATTAAAGTGAAATGGATTAGCGGAACAGGGAACGCGAAGAGAACAGGGGCATGTTGTAGCCCTCCATGTCCTTGCCGCTGACATATTCCTGATGGTAGCGGTGCAGCCGCTCGACTTCGTTCTTCGAGCCGAAGATGAAGGGCGCGCGCTGGTGCAGTTCGCTGGGCTTGATGTCGAGGATGCGGTTGCGGCCGGTGATGGCGGCGCCGCCCGCCTGTTCGACGATGAAGGCGATCGGGTTCGCTTCGTAGATGAGGCCGAGACGGCCGCCCTGCTGGCGGGTGCGCTCGTCATGCGGATAGAGGAAGACGCCGCCGCGGGTGAGGATGCGATAGGCCTCGGCCACCAGCGAAGCAACCCAGCGCATGCCGAAATCCTTGCCGCGCGGCCCTTCCTTGCCGGCCATGCACTCCTGGACGTAGCGGCGCACCGGCGGCTCCCAGAAGCGCTCGTTGGAGGCGTTGATGGCGAAGGTGGAAGCCTCCTCGGGAATGGTGATCTGCGGATGGGTCAGCACATACTCGCCGATCTCGCGGTCGAGCGTGAAGCCATTGACGCCGCGCCCGGTCGTCAGCAGCAGGCGGGTCGAGGAGCCGTACTGCACCAGGCCGGCGCAGAGCAGTTCCGCGCCGCGCTGCAGGAAGTCCTCTTCCTTCGGTTTGCGCTTCAGGTCCGGCGCACGCAGGATCGAAAAAATCGTGCCGGTCTGGAAATTGATGTCGAGGTTGCCGGAGCCGTTGAGCGGGTCGAAGCTCAAGAGGTATTTGCCCCGTTGCCGGCCTGTCGGAATGTGGCCGATGCCTTTCATGTCCTCCGAGGCCATCGCCGCCAGGTGGCCGGTGGCGATGCCCGCCTGCAGCATGACCTCGTTGGCCATCGTTTCGAGTTGCTTCTGCAAGTCCTTGCCGGTGGCGAGGAGCGCGCCCTTGTTGATGGCGCTGGCGATGGTCTTGCTGGCAATGGCGATATCGTTGAGCAGCCCGGTGAAATCACCGGTGGCACCCTCGAAACGCCGCTGGTCTTCGTTGATGAACTGGGTCAACGTGATGCGCCCGACTTGCATGCTCCGCTCCTCTCCGTATATGCAGTCCGCCCGGTGGCAGCCTGCGTTCGATTTCTTATTAAAGTACGCACGCACGCTCCACTCCAGAAAAATCCCCGTCCCCGATCGGGGACAGGGCCAAACTGGCAAATGCCAGAGGGAGTGGAAAGCTGTTCGAGTTCCGGCAATGAGCTGTCAACACAGTCACTTGCCTTCCCTGAAACTCCTTTTCGGCAGACCCGCAGACCCTGAAACGACCAAGTCATGGATGCCGCGTAGGTGAGCAAACTCTAATGTGACCGACCTATAAGCGCCAGTCATTTTTTCTTATAGTTTGAATAAGGTGGCCATTATTGGATTGCGCATCGGTCTTCCCGAATCGACGCCCAATGATAGGCCAGGCGCAGCTACTCGCCGATCACGTCCGCACCCCTGGGGGGCACGAAGCGGAAGGTTTCCCTGGGCAGGCGCGGATTGGACTGAATGACGGTGAACACGAGGGTCGTGGTCTGCCCGAAGTTGTCGCGCACCTCCATGAGGCGCGGCAAATTATCGCGCAGGCCGATGCGCACCCGCGCAAAGGCGCCGTCGCTGGCTTTCGGCACGGCGTCGACCACTTCGAGACCCTCGAGGCCGCTGGCGCCGCCGCCTACATTGGCGCCCTCGATCCTGCCGACCTCGGTGAGGATGAAGTGCTTGTCGAGCGATTCGCCGGTCAGCAGCGCGGCCGGGGTGGCGCCGAGCGCCTTGTCCATCTTGCTGACGGAAACCTGGTTCAGGTCGGCGTCGTAGCTCCAGAGCCTCTCGCCATCGGCGACCAGCAGCAGCGCATAGGGCTTTTCATAGGTCCAGCGCAGCTTGCCCGGCCGGGAAAAGGCGAATTGCCCCGTCGAGTTTTGCGGTTTACGGCCCGACTTGCCCACCACGCTCTGGGCAAAGCTGCCCTGCGCCGACTGCGTGTCGGTCCAGAAAGCCTTGAGTTGATCGAGGCCGCCGGCAGCGGCAAGGCCGGAAAACGTTAGCCCGCAAAGAAGGATGAGTATGCGCATGAGCGAATTATCGCCCAACTTGACACCCAACCAAGGTGCCGTCCCGCCGGCGCCGACTTTTTTACGCGCAGTTACCTTTACTGATCCTGCTCCGGTACCAGCACTTCCCGCCCGCCGGCGCCATTCATCGGCGAGACGAGGCCGGCGCTTTCCATCGCTTCGATCATGCGGGCGGCGCGGTTGTAGCCAATGCGGAGATGGCGCTGTACCAGCGAGATCGAAGGCCGGCGCGTTTTCAGGACAATCTCGACGGCCTGGTCGTACATCGGGTCGGCCTCCAGTTCGCCGTCGCCCTCCCCGCCGGCGGCGGCGCCGTTCTCGCCGGGCGGAGCCGCCAGCACGTCGCTGACGAACGCGGGCCGCCCCACCTTGCGCAGGTGCTCGACGACGCGGTGCACCTCGTCGTCGGCGACATAGGCGCCATGGACGCGGAACGGCAGGCCGGCGCCCGGCGCCAGGTAGAGCATGTCGCCCTGCCCCAGCAGGGCCTCGGCGCCCATCTGGTCGAGGATGGTGCGCGAATCGATCTTGCTCGATACCTGGAAGGCGATGCGCGTCGGGATGTTGGCCTTGATCA
>CAYYHO010000246.1:0-3047 GCA_964471725.1 uncultured Methyloversatilis sp.
CTGGGACCCCGCCAGCGACCTGAAGAAACTCAACCTGGGCAACCTGCAGGACTCCGACCCGCGCGCCATGGAAGCGCTCGAAAAGCTCAAGGTGATGTGGGACAACGCGCCGGCCGAACCGGCGCTGCACAGCCGGAAGATCCGCCTCGCCGGCTACCCCCTGCCGCTCGAACGCAAGGGCAGGGACGGCAAGGAAGGCGTCATCGAATTCCTGCTGGTGCCCTATTACGGCGCCTGCATCCACACCCCGCCGCCGCCCGCCAACCAGATCATCCACGCCAAATCGGCCAGGCCGCTGCCGGGCGTCAGGATGATGGAGCCCGTCTGGGCGTACGGCACCCTCACCGTGCAGCGCAACGAAACCACCTGGGGCGTGGCCGGCTATGGCCTGACCGTCGAGCGCGTGCTACCCTATCAGGCCCCCGCAGCGAAGAAGTAAATAGCGCGCCCGCAACTGGCGCCTTGCTCTGCACCTCCCCCGGTACCGCCAGCGCCGACTTTTTCCGGCCCTTTTTCGCGGCCGCTTCGTCCATGCGTCCACAAAAGAACCGGCCCCGGCACAATCTTGCCGGGGCCGGTGGGTCGCGCCTGCAACTTCGCCGCCAGCACAGACGAACCCCGCGACGATCATGCCCGGCAAACCGGCCGGGGGCTGCAGGAAAGCGCTGGGAACGCTAAAACTTCTTCAATGAATCTTGCGCCGACGCAATCCCGCCAGGGCAGCCAGTCCCAGGCCCATCAGGGCGAGCGAGGCAGGCTCGGGGACATCGTTATCCACACGGCCATTGCGCACCTGGAATATGTACTGGCCCAGCGTGTTCGAGTTGCGCGAACCACTGGTGAGCGCGTTCGGGCCGTTATCGAGCAATGCCAGTGTGGTCAGCGAACCGGGGAACTGGTAATACGTCCCGGCCCCGTTCGTCCAGCCCGCCGCGGCCGGCGTGCCGCCAAAACCGTTGGTGCCGCCGCTCGCGCTGCCGGTTTCCCAGTTGATGGTGTCGTAGTTGAATTCGAAGTCGAAATCGCCAGCAGCTATGTCGGAACGATCGGTGATGATCAACTGGAAGCTGTTGAGCTTGTCTGCCCGGCTGCTGAAGTACCCGACGTTAATCCAGTTCACCCCAAAGACGTTGCGCGTAGCAATTGTCCCCGTACCATAGCGAACGACATCGCTCCCCGCATTCCGGGTATCCACGTCAGCGAAGAAGGGTGCCAGCATGGCCAGGCTGCCGGCGGTGATGCCGAACGGCGTGTAAGTACCCAAAGGCTGCGTGAAGGTCACGTTGCCATTGTTATTGACGTACAACTGGTTCCAGTTGTTACCGAAGAAGTTCAGATTGAAGCCGATGCTGACCAGCCCCGTCGAGCCATCGTCGTTTGCCGGCAGAACAGTGGTGAACAAACCGGAGTCATGGATCGCCGCGGCCTGGGCCGAAGACAGCGGCAACGCGATCAACAGCGATGCCGCAATCGTGGTCAGGGCAAATTGGTACTTGTTTTTCATTTTGCATTCCCCTCAAGAAGATGAACCTCGCCGGACAGACTGTGTTACGCCCGGCTTGCACGGTGGGCAATGCATAAATCAAGCCACGGTGACCAACCTATTGTTTATTTGACACTTGTGATGTAACGGCAAGGAAAACCGGGGCGAGAGTGTCAATTTTTCCGACACACAAAAAGAGAGATGAGAAGACGCCCATGGAACCGGATCCGGTTGCTCATGGCAACAAAGTCTTCTACGATCAATCCGCCTGCAGCAACAAGCCCTTGAGGTACTCCCCCTCGGGAAACGCCAGGTCGACGGGGTGGTCGGCGCTGCCCTGCAGCCGGCGGACGATGCGCAGCGTGCAACCGGCATCGCGCGCAGCGCTGGCGACGATCTCCTGGAACCGTTCGATGCCGATGCCGCCGGAGCAGGAGTAGGTCATCAGCAGGCCGCCGGGCGCCAGCAGCCGGGCGGCATTCAGGTTGATGTCCTTGTAGGCGCGCGTGGCGCGCTCGACGTGGGCGGCCGAAGGCGCGTACTTGGGCGGGTCGAGCACGATCAGGTCGAAGCTTTCCCGCGCCTCGCGGCGGCGGCGCAGTTCGTCGTTGACGCTGGCGGCCAGCCATGCGGCGCGGCCGGCGTCGAGCTGCGGATTCAGCGCGAGGTTTTCCCGCGCCAGCGCCAGCGCCGGCTGCGAGCTGTCTACGGAGATCAGTTCCCGCGCACCGCCGGCCAGCGCCTGCAGCGAGAACCCCCCCGTGTAGCAGAAGCAGTTCAGCACGCGCCGCCCCGCGGCGAGTCCGCGCAGCAGCAGGCGGTTTTCCCGCTGGTCGAGGTAGAAGCCGGTCTTGTGGCCGCCAACGTAATCGACGCGCATCTTCACGCCATGCTCCTCGATGACCAGAGGCTCCGCCGCTTCCCCGCGCAGCCAGCCGCTGACCGGCTCCAGTCCCTCGCGGGCGCGCACTTCCGAATCGGAGCGCTCGTAGATGCGGCGGCAGCCGGTCGCCTTGACGAGGCCATCGACGATGGCGTCGCGCCACTTGTCGGCGCCGGCGCTGGTCAGTTGCAGCACCACGGTGTCGCCATACTTGTCGGCGATGACGCCCGGCAAGCCGTCGGACTCGGCATGAATCAGTCGCAGACCTGCCTGGCCGGCGAGTTCCGGCAATGCCGCGCGCCGCGCCACGGCGGCCGCGATGCGCCGCTTGAAAAACGCATTGTCGATCGCCTCGGCGGGGTCCCAGCTCCACACCCGGGCGCGGATCTGCGAGGCCGGGCTCCAGGCCGCCTTCGCCAGCACTGCGCCGGCAAAACGGCCGCCGCCGGCCACCACCGCGACGCTGTCGCCCGGACGGGCGCGCCCCTCCAGTCCGGCCATGGAGCCGGCGAAGATCCACGGATGCCGGCGCAGCAGGGATTTTTCCTTGCCGGGGAGCAGAATCAGGCGGGCGCTCATGGCTGGTCCGGCTTCCTTGGATTCAATTCTTTTTCGCGCGCGGATGCGCGGCGTCATACACCTTCGCCAGGTGCTGAAAATCCAGGTGCGTGTAGATCTGCG
>CAYYHO010000247.1:0-1334 GCA_964471725.1 uncultured Methyloversatilis sp.
CCTTCTTGATTGCCACCGTCAGCACCAGGCTGCCATACAGCCTGCCTTTGGCCGAGTCGGGATAGTTGAGGTTGCCGACGCGCTCCACCTTCAGGCGCCAGTCTTCGACATACTGGGCAAAGCGGTATTCCGTGACGCGGGCGCCGAGAAAGCGGCGCTTGGGACGCTGGTTGTATTCCTCGATATCGCGGGCAATCTCCCCCTCCAGCCGCGCCAGGGCGAGGGCGCGGGTGGCGAGGTCGCGTCCGGATACCTCGTTGGCCGGGGCGACCGGCACGCGCTCGGCTTCCGGTTTCGTGCTGCGGGCGGATTGCGTCTGGGCGAGCAGCTCGCGCTGCCGGGCTTCCATCTGCACGATGCGCGCCTGCGCGCTGATCAGCTCGTCGCCGGCCTTTTCCTGCGGGGTGGGCGGCAGCGGCGTCCTGGCGCGGCGCGGCTCGTCGGTATTGCCGCCGCCATCGAGGTTCGCCTGCGCCTTGGCCTGCGCCTGGGTCGGCTTGCCGGCATGCCGGGCATTGACCAGGATGACATCGAGCGCCTGCTCGCGTGCGCGGTCGGGTTTGTCCGGTAGTTTGAAATGGACCGATAGGACTACCGAATGCAAAGTAACCGAAATGCCAAACGCAACTGCAAGCGTCGGTAACGATGCCAGCGCGGCAATCAAGCGTTGTGTGGTAAGGCTGTGTTGCATCGGGTAATTTTACTCCCCGCCCGCATCCTCCCCGGCCGCGTCTAAAGCCGCATCATCGGCAGCGGGAGGCGGCAATTCATCCGATTCGATCCGCTCGACGAAGCTCGCCTTCGCCTCGGCGGCCAGCAGGTCGATGTCGGCAAGCGCCAGCCGCACCCGCGCCCCGCGCGCCAGCGTCGGCATGCCGCTGGCCTTCAGCACCAGCGGCAGCTCGTCCAGCCGCACGATGTTTTCCTTCAGCACCTGGGCGGTGACTTCGGCCACCCCCTCCTGCGCCAGCCAGCGCAGGCACCAGTAGCGCTCCATGGCGCGCTGGAATTCGGCATAGCTCGCGTAGGTCAGTTCAAAATCGCGCAGCGCCGCCATCAGGTCGGCGGACTTCGGCGGGTACGGCGGTTTCTCGCCGCGCAGGCAGGCAATCAGCTGCCACTGGTTGGCGAGGTCGGCGAAGCGCCGCAGCGGCGAAGTCAGCCAGGCATAGCAATCGACGCCGAGGCCTTCGTGCGGCGTGGCGACGGTGGTCATGCGCGCCTTGCCGGCGGTCTGGGCACGGTACATCGCGGGGATTTTCGCGTCGCGCAGCAGGGCGCCCCAGGTGCTGTTGGCGACGATCATCAGTTCGGCCACCAGGGTGTCGAGCGGG
>CAYYHO010000247.1:1384-3043 GCA_964471725.1 uncultured Methyloversatilis sp.
GCCCAGTCGACCCGGAAGCTGTAGTCCTTGCGGTTCTGCTGGCCGGCCTTGCCGCGCCCCGCCTCCAGCACGGTAGCCAGCTCCCAGAGGCGCCTGAGATCGTCGCGGAAGGGAAATTCGGGCAGGCCCGCGAAACCATTGGCCAGGGTTTCGGCATTGAACAGCGGTTCGATGTCGTGGTGGCGCAAATTGGCCACTACCGGCACGCACTCGATGCGCGTCTCGTGGCCGCGCACGCGCAGGTCGGCGGCAACGTCGAGATAGAGCGACAGCGCCGGCACGTTGTGGCCAGCATCGAGCGTGTGGCTCTCGATGACGTCCGCGGGCAACATGGTGATCTTGCGGCCGGGCATGTACACCGTCGACAGCCGGCTGCGGGCGATGCGGCCGAGGTCCGAATCCGTCCCGAAGCCGAGGCCCGGCGCGGCGATGTGGATGCCGACGCGCAGGCTGCCGTCCGCTGCCACGGCCAACGAGAAGGCATCGTCGATTTCCGTGGTGTGGGCATCGTCGATGGAAAAAGCCTGCACCGGCGCCAGCGGCAGGTCGGCCGGATCGACTGCCGCCGCGCAAGCGGGGAAACCCGTGCCGCCCCGGCTGTCCGGAAAATGCTCGAAGAGAAAGCGTCCGAGGTGCAACTGATGGCTGTCGGACAGGGCGCCGCAGCGCTGCAGCAGGCGTTCCGGACCCTCGCCCGTGGCGGCGCAGGCAGCTTCCAGCGCCTTGGTTTCCGGCCGGTTGCGATCCGGCTTGTAGAGCAGCTGGGGCAGTTGCGGCGGAAATTCCGCCGGCAGGCGGCCCGCTTGCAATTCAGCGGCCATGCGCTCGATGGCGAGCGCCTGCTGACGTTTCTTCTCCTGCCCGGCCAGCGCCGCCTGGAGGATCTCCGGCGGGGCCTTGCGGAAACGCCCCTTGCCCTTGCGGTGAAAGTAGATCGGCGCGGCGTGCAGGCGCAGCAGCACGGCAGCGGCCTCGACGGCGGAAGGCGGATGCCCGGCGTATTCGGCGGCGAACTCGGCGAAGCCGAACTCCTCCTCGCCGCAAGCCTCCCAGAGAAACTCGCTGTCGATCTCCGCCGCCGCGGCCTCGGCCTGCGCCAGCAGTTCGCCCGCGCCGGGCGTGCCGAAGCGCAGCAGCACGTTGGCGGCCTTCAGCTTGATGCGCTTGCCGCTGGCCGTGTCGACCTGCAAGGAAGTGTCGTTGTCGGCAACGATGGTGCCGGTCTTGAAGGCACCATCCTCTTCGAAGAGGAGGTTCATGGCAGGGCGGAAAGGCGAGCGGGGGGCGGATTATAACGGGCCCGGATTAACCATTATCGGCTTATGGTGTCGGCAAAAAGCGACAGCCGGGCAGCCGATTCCGGGCAAGAGCCCAGGCGGCGGGAACATTTGTGCAGCGCACGCTTAAAATATTAGGTGAGACTAATTCTCGATCCCGCAACCCATTCAAGCTGCCGGGCCCGCTTCAGCCATACCCGGCAAATCTTGCTTTTTTACTAGGTAATTGAAATCATGAAAAAACTGATTCCCGCTGCAATTCTCCTCACCGCCATGGGCGCCGCCCATGCCGAACTTTCCGTCTATGGCCTGGTCGATCTGAGCTACGGCAAGAACGAAACCGTCGATAACAAAAGCGCCCGCCTGCATTCGGGTGGCGAGG
>CAYYHO010000248.1:0-3039 GCA_964471725.1 uncultured Methyloversatilis sp.
TGACGATCTCGTCGAGCAGGCGGCTGGCCTGGCGGGCGTTGCGCGCCACTTCCGAGACACCCTTCTTGTTGGCGTCGAGTTCCTCGAGCGTCATCATCGGCACGTAGAGGTCGTGCTCCTCGAAGCGGAACAGGCTGAGCGGGTCGTGCATCAGTACATTCGTGTCGAGCACGAACAGCTTGGTGTGGCGGGCGGTCTGGGTCGACCTGGCGGCGCGTTTGGCGTTCATGAATGAGTCTTGTCCCGATCTTTACAGAGCCTGCAGGGCGGCCAGCACCTCGGCGGCATGACCATCCGCCTTGACGGCGCGCCATTCGCGGGCCAGCCGGCCGGCGCGGTCGATGAGGAAGGTGCTGCGCTGGATGCCCATGACCTGCTTGCCGTACATGTTCTTGGTCTTGATGACGTCGAACAGCTTGCAGGCGGTCTCGTCGGCATCGCTGAGCAGTTCGAAAGGCAGGCCGAGCTTGGCCTTGAAGCTTTCATGCGACTTGATGCTGTCGCGCGAGACGCCCCAGACGCTGCCACCGGCCTTGATGAATTCGCTGTGCAGGTCACGGAACTGCTGCGCCTCGGTGGTGCAACCCGGCGTGCTGTCCTTGGGATAGAAATAAATCACCGCGGGCATGCCGCGCAGGGCGGAAAGCCGGAAGGTGAGGCCGGCGGTGGCGGGCAGGGTGAAGTCCGGCACCGCCAGGCCGACGGCAGAGGGAGGGGTGAAATTGCTCATGTGGGTTGTCTCCAGTCTGACAAGAACTCATCGCCCTGCAACAGCAGCGTGCCGCTGCGTCCGGGCACGCTGCCGACCACGATCTCGTGACGCGGCAATTTATCCACGTCGAGTCCCTCAGCCAGGGCCTGAACAGAGGTCAGTTCATAGCCCTGTTCGCGCCAGGCGGTCAGCAGTTCCGCGAGCAGTTCGACGGGTTGCGTCGTGGCCGGGGCGATGCGCAGGGTGAATACATGGCCGCCGGGAGGGGGAACTGCGGTGAGGGCGAGCAGCTTGTCGAGCAGCGCACGCGGCTTTGGCCTCGCGCTCTCGGCCAGTTCGTCGAGCGTGGGCAGGGTGGTGGGCAGTTGCGGGCAGCGCACGATTTCGCCATGCCACACCGGCACGAACGGGTGGCGGCCGCGGGTGTCGCTGGCATAGGCGAAGTTGTGGCGTTGCGTCAGGCGCAGGCTGTGCGGATTGCCGCGCCAGCCGGGCGCGGCATGCAGGCGCGGCGGCGTCTTGAAAACTTCCTCGAAAGCCGTCATGGCCCTGCCCAGCTGGTCTTCGCTCCAGGCGGCGCCGGCCGTGGCAGACTCGGCCAGCCAACGCAGCGTATCCCAGCCATGCAGCCCGACTTCGAAGCCGGCGTCGCGCACCTGACGCAGCGTGGCGGCACAGCTGCGAGCGACCTGCGGCGCCGGCAGCAGGGTGCCGTAGCACAGGGGGCGCAGTCCGAACTGGCAGGCCAGGGAGGTATGGGTGGCGCGGCCATGCAGTCGGGGTTGCCAGGCATGGCCGAGTGCGCGCCCGGAGCGGTCGGGGCCGAGGGCGAACACGAAGCTGGCGCCGGCGCGCTGGCGGCGCAGCAGGTCGGTCAGCACCGGCACGCCGACGCTGGCAGCGCGGAAACCGGGCACTTCAATTTTGAGGGCAATGCGGGGCATGGCGGGCGAGGCGTGGTTCGGAGGCTTGCGGAGACTCAGGAGCGGGCGACGAGCCAGACGCCGAGCACGATGAAACCGATGCCCAGCAGCTTTTGCGCGCCGAGCGGTTCATTGAGCCAGGCCCAGGCGGCGACGGCGTTGATCAGGTAGCCGATCGCCAGCATCGGGTAGGCAATGCTGACGGGCACGCGCGACAGCGCCATGATCCATACCACGAGGCTGATCGCATAGCAGCTCATGCCGGCCACGATGGCGGGGTGCAGGGCCAGCTTGAGGCCAACGGGCAGGGCATTCTGCCAGTGAAAGTCGAAATGGCCGATGGCGTTGGTGCCGGCTTTCAGCAGCAGCTGCGCGGCGGCATTCAGCAGCACGCCGGTGAGCACCAGGGAGAGGCTGACGGCGTTCATGCCATGTTCTCGGGATTAATGATCAGAGCGGCTGCCACGATGCGTCCTTCGGCGATCAGGATGTTGTAGGTGCGGCAGGCGGCCTGGGTATCCATGATCTCGACGCCGCGGCCGGCCTCGATCAGCGGCCGCAGCAGGAGCGGGGCGGGAAAGCGCTGGCGCTGGCCGGTGCCCAGCAGCAGGACATCGCAGCGCAAGGCCGCCAGGGGCGCGAGGTGTTCTGCCGTGAGCGCGGCGAAGTCTTCCGGGCCCCAGGTTTCGTCCAGCCGGTCGGGCAGCAGCAGCAGGCTGCGCCGCAGTTCGCGGCCATCGATGGAAACGTGGTGGCTGCCATAGCCGGTGACGGCGTGCTGGCTGCTGGTCGAATCGGCTTGGAGTTTCAAGGTATTGGTTTGCTGCGGTTCCGGCTCAGGCTGGGTTAAGATTATAACCTTTCACTTTTATCGGCTTCGCGCCCAGGATCGCCATGCAACCCGTACTCAAGTCCGCCAAACTCGCCAGTGTGTGTTACGACATCCGTGGGCCGGTGCTGGCACGAGCGCGGCAGATGGAAGAGGATGGCCATCGCGTCATCAAGCTCAACATCGGCAATCCGGCGGCCTTCGGTTTCGAGGCGCCGGAGGAAATCGTCGTCGATGTGATCCGCAACATCCGCGATGCTTCCGGCTACTCCGATTCCAAGGGTCTGTTCGCGGCGCGCAAGGCGGTGATGCATTACTGCCAGCAGAAGCAGATCGCCAACGTCGATATCGATGACATCTATCTCGGCAACGGCGTCTCCGAGCTGATCGTCATGTCGATGCAGGCCCTGCTGGACGATGGCGACGAGGTGCTGGTGCCGACGCCCGACTATCCCTTGTGGACGGCCGCGGTGACGCTCTCCGGCGGCACGCCGCGCCACTACCTGTGCGACGAGGGGGCCGGCTGGCTGCCCGATATCGCCGACATCCGCAGCAAGATCACGCCGCAGACGCGC
>CAYYHO010000249.1:0-3011 GCA_964471725.1 uncultured Methyloversatilis sp.
GGGAGAAATACCGGCTGAACGCCGATCTGCCGTCGATGCGCTGCGTCGGCTATCGTCAGGTCTGGGAGATGCTCGCAGGCCGGCTGACCGCGGCCGAGTTGCCGGAGCGCGGCATCTTCGCTACCCGCCAGTTCGCCAAGCGCCAGCTGACCTGGTTGCGCGCCCTGCGCGAAGCCGGCAGCCTCGATCACGAAATGGATTTGGCAGCGCCATCGACTACTGCGACAATGCTGGCAACCGTCGAACGCCACCTGGCCAGCGCAACTTCTCCGACCACCGCATGAACACCCCCGCCAACCCGTCTGCCCGGACTATCAGCGCAGACGAACTCGAGCGCTTCACCACCCGTCACCGGCGCGAGATTCTCTTTTACCTGCACCAGCTGATCAACGATGGCGAGCGCATCAGCGTGACCTTCAGCGAAGGCAGGGAAACCGTGCTGACCCTGCTGCTCGATGTCAATGAAGCGGAGAACATGCTGATTTTCGATTGGGGCGGCAGCGAGGCCACCAACCGGAAGCTCATGCAAAGCGAGCGCAACTTCTTTCTCTGTGCGCCCCAGGGGATCAAACATCAGTTCATGGCCGGCAAGGTGTACGAAACCATTTTCCGGAAGCGGCGCGCCTTCGCTACCCGCATCCCCGATCAGTTCACCCGTCTGCAACGGCGGGAGTTTTTCCGCCTGATACTGCCGATGACCCAGCGCCCGCCCTGCACCGTCGGCCAGGCCGGCGGCGACCCGCTGCAGCTCGCGGTGGTGGATATCAGCATCGGCGGCATCGCGGCCGAACTGTCCGGCGCGCGCATTCCGTTCGAGGTCGGCGACAGGCTGTCTCCCGCGACGCTGGAACTCAAGGGTGTCGGCATCCTCGAAATCACCCTGGAAGTCCGCGACAAGATCGAAATCCTGCGCGGCGGCAAATCCGGCGACCGCATCGGCTGCCGCTTCGTCAACCTGTCGCACGCCATGGAAACCAAGCTGCAGCGCTTCATCACCCATGTGCAGCGGGAGGAGCGCTCCCGCCTGGGGAGTTAGGGGAGCGGGTCTTAATCGTGGGCCACGCCCACGATGATTGTCTGCTCCTGGCCCGCCTTACGGGCTTCGATGCGGCCGATGGGGAACACCGTTTCGCCAGCCGCGGTGAGCAGTTCGCTGGCGCGGGCGGCGTCTGCGGCGGCGACGACGACGACCATGCCGATGCCGCAATTGAAGACGCGGTGCATCTCGTCGGCGGCGACATTGCCTTCATTCTGCAGCCACTGGAACAACGGCGGCAGCGGCCAGGCTGCGGCGTCGAGCACGGCCGTGACCTTGTCGGGCAGGATGCGCGGCACGTTGCCGGTCAGTCCGCCGCCGGTGATGTGGGCCAGGCCCTTGACCGGCAGTTCAGCCATCAGCTTGAGCAGTGGCTTGACATAGATGCGCGTCGGCGCGATCAGCGCATCCGCGAACGGGCGACCGTGGAAATCGGCGTTCAGATCGGGGTTTGCCCGCTCGACGATGCGGCGGATCAGCGAATAGCCGTTGGAATGGGCGCCGGAGGAGGCCAGCCCCAGCACCGCGTCGCCGGGCGCAATGTTCCTGCCGTCGATGATGGCGGATTTTTCCACCGCGCCGACGGCAAAGCCGGCCAGGTCATATTCGCCGGCGGGGTACATGTCGGGCATTTCGGCGGTTTCGCCGCCGATCAGCGCGCAGCCGGCCAGTTCGCAGCCCCGGGCGATGCCCTCGACCACCGTCGCCGCGGTGCCGACATCGAGCTTGCCGCAGGCGAAATAATCGAGGAAGAACAGCGGCTCGGCGCCCTGTACGAGGATGTCGTTGACGCTCATCGCCACCAGGTCCTGGCCGATGGTGTCGTGGCGGTTCAACTGGAAAGCCAGCTTCAGCTTGGTGCCGACCCCGTCGGTACCCGACACCAGCACGGGCTCCCGGTACTTTTTCGCCAGTTCGAACAGCGCGCCGAAGCCGCCGATGCCGGCAAGCACTTCGGGGCGCATGGTGCGGCGGGCGGCGGGCTTGATGCGGTCGACCAGGGCGTCGCCGGCATCCATATCGACCCCGGCGCTCAGGTAGGTCATGGGGCTGCTGGATTTATTCATTATGATTAGCGGAGGCGAAAAGTGGATTTGCGGCGATAATTCGCAGAATCGGATTGCGGTCGGCATCGGTGGCCACCGCAATCGACCCCGCGGATTTTACCGAAACTCATTGCCTTGACCCAACTGCTGCTCGATCTTCAGCCGACCCAGCCGCCCAGCTTCGACAATTTCATCGTCGGCGCCAACCAGGAACTGCTGGCGCGCTTGCGCTCCTTCGCCGGTTCGGGCTGTTTCGACGCCGTTTACCTCTGGGGCGCCGAAGGCTGCGGCAAGAGCCACCTGCTGGCCGCGACCGCCTCACTGGTCGTGCGGCGCCGGCCGGTGCTGCTGCTGTCGGCAGCCCAGCCGGCCAGCGTCTTCACCGCGCCGCCCGGCGGACTGCTGATCGTCGACGACGTCGACAGCCTCGATGAAGCGGCGCAGATCGCGCTGTTTCGCATCTTCAACACGGCGCGCATGCTCGGTCTCGCCCTGCTGCTCGCCGGCCCCTGTCCGCCCCTGCAATTGCAGCTGCGCGAGGATCTGCGCACCCGCATCGGCCAGTCCCTGATCTACGCGGTCAAAACGCTCAACGACGAACAAAAGGCGGCGGCGCTGCACCGCCACGCGCTGGAGCGCGGCCTGCGCGTCGATGAGGGTCTGGTACGCTACCTGCTCTCCCATGGCCGCCGCGACCTGCCTTCCCTGATGGCGGTGCTCGACCACCTCGACCGCGCCACCCTGGAACGCCAGCGCCACGCCACCCTGCAGCTTTTGAAGGAAGTCATGCAGCTTCCCCTGGTAAACAATGACGATGAACCTGACCCTGTTTGATCTCGACAACACCCTGCTCTCGGCCGACTCGGATTTCGAGTGGGCGCAATTTCTCATCGGCAAGGGCGTGCTCGACCGCGAAGTGCATGAGGCGA
>CAYYHO010000250.1:0-3002 GCA_964471725.1 uncultured Methyloversatilis sp.
CAGCAGCACTTCGTGGTGCTGGTAGTAGCGCCGGTTGCCGCGCCGCTTGACGGGTTTCAGCTGGGTGAATTCCTGTTCCCAGTAGCGCAGCACGTGCGGCTTGACGCCGCACAAATCACTCACTTCGCCAATCGTGAAGTAACGCTTGGCGGGTATCGGAGGCAGGTCGGCCTGGGCGGTCTTATCCGGGCTGGACGTTGTCATGCGCCGCGGTCTCGACGATGGACTTCAGCTTGTGACTGGCATGGAAGGTGACGACGCGGCGCGCACTGATCGGGATTTCCTCGCCGGTCTTGGGATTGCGGCCCGGGCGTTGCGGCTTGTCGCGCAGGTGGAAGTTGCCGAAGCCGGAGAGCTTGACGCTGTCGCCGGTTTCGAGCGCCGCGCGGACTTCCTCGAAGAAGGCCTCGACCATGTCCTTGGCCTCGCGCTTGTTCAATCCCACTTTTTCAAACAGCAAATCGGCGAGTTCCGCCTTGGTCATCGTCATGTTGTTATTCCTTATCTGCGCAGCACCGCGCCGAAACGCTCGGCAGCCGTCTCGATCAAGCGGGCCACCGCGGCGTCGGCATCGTTGTCCGCCAGGGTCTTGTGAGTATCTTGCATCGTCAGACGGAACGCAAGGCTTTTGCTCTCCGGGGCGATGCCCTTGCCCTGATAGACGTCGAACAGCCGGATTTCGCGCACATGGGCGGGCGCTGCGGCACGCAGGGCGTCCTGCAGGGCTTGCACTGCACACTGTTGCGGCACGATCAGGGCGATGTCGCGCACCACGGCCGGGAAGCGCGAAGGTTCGCGGAAAGCCGGCATGGGCGTTGTCAGCAGCGGGGCGAGTTCGATCTCGAACACCACGGCAGCGGCCGGCAGTTCGTATTTCTGCTGCCAGCGCGGGTGGATCTCGCCGATGACGCCAATGGCCGCCCCGTCGAGCAGCACGCGCGCCGACCGGCCGGGATGCAGGGCCGGGTGGCCGCCGCCATCGATGCGTTCGAAGCGCAGGACGCGTGGCGCCAGCAGGGTTTCGAGGTCGCCCTTGACATCGAAGAAGTCGACGGGCCGGGACGGCGCCCCCCACTGCTCGCGCAGGGCCGGGCCGGCCGCCAGTGCGGCGATCCGCATCGGCTGCCGGAAACCGGTGCCATTCTCGCCGCCAGCGCTGCCCGTCGCGGTGTCGGGCAGGAAACACCGCCCCACTTCGAAGACCCGCACACGCTCGGCCTGGCGCTTGAGGTTGCCGGCAAGCGCGCCGACCAGGCTGCCGATCAGGCTGCTGCGCATCACGCCCATCTGGCTGGCGATCGGATTGGCCAGCCGCAAAGCTTGATCGTTGCCGGCGAAGTCGGCCTCCCAGCCAGCCTCGACGAAGCTGTAGTTGACAACTTCGTGGTAGCCGCGCTCGGCCAGCAGCCGGCGCGCCTGCATCGGGCCGCGCTGCGCCTCGGGCAGCGGCAGCATTTCCAGGCGCGCCGTCGGCGGCGGTGCGGGAATGTTGTCATAGCCATGCAGCCGGGCAATCTCTTCGATCAGGTCTTCCTCGATGGCGATGTCGAAGCGGTAGGCGGGCGGCGTCACTTCCAGATCGTCGCCTTGCCGGCGGTAGAGGAAACCGAGGCCGGCGATGAGTTTCTCGATCTGTTCGCTGCCGAGATCGATGCCGAGCACCTTGGCGGCACGCGCCCTACGCAGGCGCACCGCCGCGCGCGTCGGCAACTGCTCGGCGGCGAGGGCTTCGACCACCGGCCCGCAGCCTGTGGATGGGCCGCCGCAAATGTCGAGGATGAGTTGCGTGGCACGCTCGATGGCGCTGCGCTGCAATTCGAAATCGACGCCGCGCTCATAGCGGTAGGAGGCATCGGAGGAAAAGCCGAGCGCGCGCGCCTTGCCGGCGATGGCGGCCGGCGCGAAGAAGGCGCTTTCGAGGAACAGGTCGCTGGTCGCATCGTTGATGCCGGAATGTTCGCCGCCCATGATGCCGGCCAGCGCCAGCGGTTTTGCTTCATCCGCAATCAGAGCGGTATCTGCAGTCGGCGTGACGGTCTGCTCGTTGAGCAGCAGCATCTGCTCGCCCGCGGCGGGGTAGCGCACATGGATGGCGCCTTCCAGTTGGGCGTTGTCGAAGGCATGCAGCGGCTGGCCGAGTTCGAGCATCACGTAGTTGGTGACGTCGACCAGCGCCGTGATGGCGCGCACGCCGCAGCCCTCGATGCGCTGCTTCATCCAGTCGGGTGTGGCGGCGCGGGCGTTGACGTTGCGGATGATGCGGCCGCAGTAGCGCGGACAGGCGGCGGGCGCATCGAGCACGATGTCGCGCTGGTCTGCCAGCACAGGCGCCACCGGGTCTACCGCGGGCAACTGCAGCGGGGCGCCGGTGAGGGCCGCCACTTCGCGCGCAATGCCGGTCAGCGATAGGCAGTCGGCCCGGTTGGGGGTCAGCTTGAGGGTGATCAGATGGTCGTCGAGCTTGAGGTAGCTGCGCACGTCCTGGCCGATGGATGCATCGGCCGGCAGGGTCAGCAGGCCGCCATGGTCCTCGGAGAGGCCCAGTTCGCGCGCCGAGCAGAGCATGCCGGCACTGTCGACGCCGCGCACCTTGGTCTTTTTGATCTCGATGCCGGGCAGTTTGGCGCCGACCAGCGCGCAGGGCACCACCAGGCCGGCAGCGGCGTTGGGCGCGCCGCAAACAATTTGAAGTACTCCATGCTCGCCGGTGTCCACTGAGCAAAGTTTCAGCTTGTCGGCATCCGGGTGCTTATCGGCCGTCAGGATGCGCGCGACGACGACGTTCGAAAACTCGGCGCTGGCGGGACGGCACTCTTCCACCTCCAAACCGGCCATGGTGAGCAGGTGGCAGAGTTCCTCGGTGGAGAGCGGCGGATTGACGAGGGCGCGCAGCCAGGATTCGGGGAATTGCATGCTCGATCCGCTATTACTGGAATTGTTGGAGGAAACGCAGGTCGCCGTCGAAGAACAGGCGCAGGTCGTTGATGCCGTAGCGCAGCATG